>NZ_JBINJE010000015.1:0-100813 GCF_043951955.1 Halalkalibaculum sp. DA384
GACCGGCTACCGCTGGATCTGAATCGCAACCCCTGATGGGGCTAGCCCCATCAGGGGTTCAATATAACAGGACAGAGTTTAGTTTACACTACCTTTTCTTCCTCGATTCTTAAATATGCCTCACATTGGGTAAGTAAAGCCTCAATGTTTTTATCACGTGAATCATGCTTTACAACCTCTATTATCTCCTCTGGGTTTATTTCAATTTCTTTCTCTTCGCCATTATCTTTATACCTGTAAGTGGGGTTATTATTAGTGACCTTTTCCCAAAGATCACCCATAGATGGCCCACCTACTTCGCCCAAAGATGTGCCACTTCCCGCCAATACAGCTAAGTGTGGCATCTGTAATGAAGATAAAAGGGTTTCTTTTATAGATTCACTGTTACTTTCAACTTCCTTTTGTTTCTCCTTGTCCTCTTGCTCGTCCTTAGGTAATTCAAGTAGTTTCCATTCAGAACTATTTGGAGCTAGAAATTTATCCAAGTTCTCCGATTCCTTACTTTTATTCCCTGAAGTCCTTTTAATTTTTATTTTTTTGCTCATAGAACTAATCCTTGATTCTTTAGTCGTTGAATATCAATCTTTCCCGATATAAGCTTCGGCAAAAGTAAATTTCTCGTTTCCTTAAGCTTAATATTCTGCTTTTGAAGTGTACTTATTTGATCAAATAGAGGCCCAACTTTATAATGAAAAGTATCAAGTAAATCTTGGTTAGGCATAAGAGCTGGCAGCCCCTTAAATTTAGTTTTACTAACGTTTGTCATGGTTGCCCCCGTAGATCCAATTTTTTCCATCAACGGCTTTAGGTCTTTTGTAGTGAAGTACAAGTACTCTCTATAGGATTCGTTTTCTGGTACAATTGAATTTATTTGCTGATTGGTTTGGGAGGGCACCGATGTAAGAGCAACAACACCAGCTGTACCAATACAACTTACACAGATACTGCTAGCCGGCAAGGTTTTATTCTCTTGGGTTTTGACACCTTTTTTTGATAAAACATTTTCAGTTTCATGAATAAAAATTTGATCATGCATGTCAGGTGTCTTTATGAAAGGCATGTAGTCACCATAATTTGCAGAATCTTTGGTGCTTGGTGTTTTACCTAAAACAATCTCTCCAAAATCCTCCAGCTTCTTCACCTCCCACCCCTCAGGAATTTCCCCGAGCTCCGTACCCGAATCCACAAGCTCATCCTCCTGGTGACCGGGATAGCGGAAGTGCACAAACCACTCGCGGTAGATCCGCCGCGCCATCTCCTCCAGGATCTCAATGCGGCGGGTGTTATTTTCGATCAGGTCGTCAAAGCCGGAGAGAATGGAAGCTATTTTTTGCTGAATGGGAAGATCGGGAGGATCAATCTCAACTTCTTCGACAGCTGTTATATCTGCTCGCTGTCTACCCGAAGCCCCTGCCATACTTTTTTCAGCCGTTTTTCTAATAAGTGGACTTCTACTCAAATAGTAAACAAAGTTTGGATCTGAAACACCTTCTTTAGCCCGAAAAACAAAAAATTCAGTAGAGCCAAAACCCTTCTTTATTCCATCTGATTTAAACCGAGTAATTTTCCCATTTTCCAAACAAGGAGTGATACGTGCAAAAAGAGTATCTCCTTCCTTAAATTTTGACCTACTATTCTTGTATTCCCGTGTTTCAGAATTTGTAACATAACCACGGGATGGGTTAACATCAGCCATTCCCACATAGGGATAGGTTTTTCCTTTCTTTAAATCTACTTTGGGATTTATCTGTACGAAATCTTTAAACAGCATCAATTACTGATTTAGAATAGATTGAATATTCTCTGTAATCTGATTTTCCAAACTATCAGCTTCTGCATTGAGCAGTTCCAACTCCTCATATAATTCACCTAATCTCACCTGAAAATCCACATCATCCTCTTCCCGCTCGGCCACGCCTACGTAGCGGCCCGGGTTCAGGCTCCAGCCCTGCTCCTCAATCTCTTCCACCGTAGCCACCTTACAGAGGCCGGGGATGTCCCGGTACTGGCCGTCATCAAATAATTCGTACATGTTATCGGGCTGGGTGATATTGGACGATTGGGTGTCCTCATCGGCCGTACCGTGGTACGGCCCTACAGATTGGTATTCCTCTGCCTCCTCGGCAGCCATTGCCATTTCCTCATTCCCTGCCTGTTGGGACACGCCATGGCGTGTCCGTACGGCAGCATCTCCTTTCACAGAATCCAGCTCTTCGCCCCGGTATCGTCTCACAATATTGGCAATGAAATCCAGCTGCCGGTCGGTGAAATCCCGGTGGGCGCGGTCGAGCTGCCGGTAGATATTTCTTGCATCGATGAAGAGCACGGTATTGCAACCGCGGGTGGATACTTCATCTCTGCCCTTTTCTTCATCCTGTGGGGACACGCCATGGCGTGTCCGTACATCCTCGATATCTATTTCCGGCAATTGCTGCTTGCCCTTATCAAAAAACCACAAGGTACAGGGCAGCGTCACCGTATAGAAAAAGTTGGAGCCGACGGAGATGATCACATCCACCACGCCCTCTTCAATGAGTTTCCTGCGGATCTCCTGCTCGCTGTGGCGGGCATCGGCGGCGGAGTTGGCCATCACAAACCCGGCCCGGCCGCTATCGTTCAGGGCGCTGAAAAACTCCTGCATCCACAGGTAGTTGGCGTTGTCGGTGCTGGGGATGCCGAACGGGTAGCGCGGGTCGCCCTCAATGGCCTCCTTGTCCACCCCGCTCACGTTAAACGGAGGGTTGGCCATCACGTAGTCGAACCGTCCCACGCAGTCGTGGGCATTCTCGTAGTAGGTGTTGCCGGTGCGGATGTCACCCTCCAGCCCGTGCACGGCCAGGTTCATCTTGCATAAGCGCACCGTATTTTCTTTATTCTCCTGGCCGTAGATAGATAAAATATCCTTAGCCTGTTGGGACACGCCATGGCGTGTCCGTACGGAGTCATCTCCGTTTTTCTGATGCCTATTCCTAAATTTATCGCTTTGCACAAACATGCCGCCGGAGCCGCAGGCCGGGTCCAGGATCTTACCGCCGTAGGGCTCCAGCACTTCCACGATCAGCTTGACAATGGCGGTGGGCGTAAAGAACTCGCCGCCTTTCTGTCCCTCGCTCATCGCAAACTTGCCGAGGAAATACTCGTAGATCTGCCCGAACACGTCCCCTTCCACATCGGCGCCCACGTTGGAGAAGTTCTTCAGTAGGTCTTTCAGTACCCGGTCCTCAAACTGCTTGTAGTCCTTGGGCAGCACGTCGGCCAGCTCGGGGTTCTCCTCTTCAATGGCCTCCATCGCCTCGTTCACCTTCTGCCCGATATCCTCGCTTTCGGGCAGCTGCAGCAGGTAGTTGTACCGCGCCTGCTCCGGAAGGTAGAGCACGCCTTCGGCCTTGTAGTCGGCCGGGCCTATGGTGCGCCGCCCGGAGGACTGGCCTTCCAGCTCCTCGTGCAACGGCTGAAATCGGTGCCAGGCGTAGCGCAGGAAGATGAGTCCCAGCACGGGCGTGGAGTATTCGTAAGAACTAAGTTTGGAGTTGGCGCGGAGGTTGTCGGCGGCCTGCCACAGCCGGTCTTCGAGTTCTTTTAGGTTTGTCGGCATGTAACCCCGTTATTCTCTTGTTTAACGCTTTTGTTCTGTGCCCTATATATAAATTTTTTAAGGGATAAAACAAGCATTTATTGGGGATCCAGCCAGATTGTTTAATCTTTTCCAGGAATACACACTTTTCCACACTAGCTATTGAGTATATAAATAAGCGATTAAACAAGCTCTGGTATCTCAATTTCAATGGTATCATATAGACTGGATATGCCAAATAACCGCAGGAGCTGATTTTCTTTTTTCTATATGTGATGTGATATCTATCGACGATGAGGGCCCATTGCAGATCTGGTATGTATTCCTCCAACACTAAATACCTGCAAGTCCCCTACAAAAATTTTCATCCATCTTCTCCTGATTGGTTTACCAATAACTGTCCCATCCAAATATCCATGTAAAATTCCTGTATAGTGGCTAAAATCAGTGTCTTTCTAAAAGAGTTTATGAAATTCAGCTCCATCCCTCCCTATGGCACACCTGAAACCGGTAATAATATGTACTCAGGCAACCCTTTCCTTCCAGAACTTGTATAGACTAATACCGGAACACGGTCAAGACGTACGTGGATTACAAATATTAACTAAACAGGAAGGGATGTTATGAGGAATAAAACAGTATGGCTAATCGGATTACTTTCAATTGTGTTCGTGATTGGATATGCGTGCCAGGATCAATCATTTAACCCGGTCCATTCCGGACAGGAACATGGAGTTAGTCCTCAAAACGTGGAAGGTAAAGCACCTGCATGGGCCAGCTCAAACCAGCGAAACTTTCGTGCTCACCTAAAAGGCAGCAACGAGGTTCCGCCGGTAGAGACGGACGCGCAGGGACAGGCCATCTTCCAGGTAAGTAAGGACGGCAGCTCCATTGACTATAAGCTGATTGTTGCAAACATTGAAAATGTGTTAATGGCTCATATCCATAACGCCCCCTCCGGTCAAAATGGCGGTGTAGTGGTTTGGCTCTATCCGCAGGCGCCCCCGCCCCAGCTGATCGAGGGACAAACCCAGGGCATTCTTGCCGAAGGGACCATCACAGCGGATGAACTTGTTGGGTCACTGGAAGGTCAAACACTTGATGCACTGATCAGCGAGATGAAGGCTGGAAATACGTATGTCAATGTACATACTACGCAAAACCCACCGGGGGAGATCCGGGGCCAAATCAAATAACGTTTAATCGCTGATCTAATACCAGCGTTTGACGTTAAAATAATTATCCGCCTATACTCCCAAAAGTTGGCGGACACTTGTAGAGCAGCTTGTTCCCGGCCGGTTAAACCGGTCGGGCTTATTTTTTTAAGAGATTATTTCCCTGCAGATAGACAAGCACAATCTAGAATGGGGTAATCATGAGAGCTCTTACATTGATAATTCTAAGTATTTGGTTGATTTCCGGATGCAATATTTTTTTCACTTCGGATTCCGGCTTGCCAATTGAAATAAGCGGAATGGTTTATGATAAAGATTCTGGATCACCACTGCCCCAAGCTGCAATCGAATTGTGGGGCGTGGACTTTTGGGGTGATGATGAACTAATAGTCAGAACCTTTTCATCCGGCAGCATTGGACAACCCAGTGGTGCTGGATTTTATATGGTCGATACCAGTACAAAGGCATATCATCGATGCGATTCTACCGGTATTAGATTAAAAGCATGGCACAGTGTTCATTATGCGGAGGTCGACTCATTTGTGTCGTACCGGCTTCCTGAGCGGCTTATACCAATCAACTGCAATAGTAATTTCAAGCATATACAACGAACCATCAATCTGGGTCTTGAAAGAGAGTGAACCGTACAAATTATGCCCTCTTTATAAATGAGAAAATCCCAATTTCGATCAATAATACTGATATACGGCTATGGACTTTCGCGGATAGCAATAAATATTCCTGGATGAATGCGGAGAGCTTCACAGGCCTGGGCTGAGGGGTGAGGATCTGGTTACATTTTTTATAACGGTTTTACTTGCTTAGCATAAAAAATAAAAAGTATTTTGAAGAAGTAATTCTTTATGCTTTATATTTGCAGGTGATTAATATTGATCGCTGATAAATTTCCCGTTTAAGCAACGACGGGGAAAATTTCAGACACTAAAAAGTACGATATGAACTACTTTTTAAAACAATTAAGTGTCCCTGCAACCCATTGTATTCAAATGGATTAGGCGATTTGCCGGTGTGGCGGAATTGGTAGACGCGCGCGACTCAAAATCGCGTTCCCTCTGGGAGTGAGAGTTCGAGTCTCTCCACCGGTACTTTTACCCTTGCAAGTTATTGGCTTGCAAGGGTTCGGTATGTAAGATACAACCAAGGTAACGGGATTGAAACCACCTGCCTCCCCGACCGAACCAGTTATCAGGCAGGAACAGGTTCTTGCATAATCTTTTCCGTGAATCTGCCGAACTTAAAGAATAGTAACGAGAATCAGCCAATGTAAGGCAGATTTTGCGATCTTTTGAAGTGAACACGGGATCTTTTTATGAAAAGATCGCAAAATCACGCCAATATGGGATGGTTCGCTATAGGCTCCAGCCTCATGGTGTGAGGCGATCGCATCCCGGGAATCGATAAACCACGTAAAATGACAAATATATACTACGACCAGGATGCAGATATATCCGTCCTCGAGGGAAGGAATATTGGAATAATTGGTTATGGGAATCAGGGCAGGGCCCAGGCGTTGAACATGCGTGATTCCGGCCTGTCGGATATCTTTATCGGCACGGCCAGGGATGAAACATTTACCCAGGCTCAGGAAGATGGGTTCAGAGTGGATGATGTGCCCGAAGTCGCGATCCAGTCCGATATCCTGTTTCTGTTAATCCCTGATGAGATCATGCCCCGTATCTACCAAGAGCAGGTGGAACCCCATCTCAAAGCGGGCAACGTGTTGAATTTTGCCTCGGGATACAACATCACCTTTGATCACATATCACCGCCCTCACATTGCGATACTATCATGGTTGCTCCCCGCATGATCGGGGACGGAGTTCGCAACCGTTATTTAAACGGGAAGGGCTATCCCGCCTTTATCGCGGTAGAACAGGACGCATCGGGAGAAGCCCTGCAAACCGCCCTTGCCCTTGCAAGGGCGATGGGGGCCACAAAAATGGGATCGATCGAGGTTACCTTCAAAGATGAAACGATGCTGGATCTGCTGGCAGAGCAGGCAATATGGCCGATGATCATATCCATACTGACCGAAGCTTTTCATTTTGAAGTTGAACAAGGACATCCCCCGGAAGCTTCACTGATCGAGTTGTACATGTCGAGAGAGCCTGCCTACATGTTTGAAAAAATGGCTGAAGACGGCCTCTTCAAGCAGTTCCCCTATCATTCTCATACCAGCCAATACGGGCAGCTGTCGCGTATCGAAGATCTGGACAAATCTTTTATCCGAAAAACACTGGCCGATGCCTACCAGTATATCGAAGACGGCAAATTTTCCCGGGAATGGGAAAAGGAACAGGAGAACGGTCTGCCAGAGTTGAAGAGACTCCTGGACCAGGCATATAATTCAGTGATATCCAACATGGAAGAAAAGATCAAAAACCAGTGATATTGTCTTTCACCGACTCCGACATGCTATTGCAAATCTGAGACCGCCCGCTTATGATCTCCACTTCGCTGTTAATTACCAATTTAGTAGTGGCCATTGCCATTATCCTGGTAGCTATTATCGCGTTTCGGTGGAGTCCTGTTGTCGCCCTGATATGCGGAAGCATCTATATGGGACTGGCTTCCGGGCTGGGATTGATGGAAACCGTCCATCAAATTACTGAGGGATTCGGAGAGCTTATGGCAGCAGTCGGTTTGTCCATCGGGTTTGGCGTTATTATCGGGCAGTTGATATATGACAGTGGGGGCGCGCGTTCAATCGCTCTCAAAATGGTCGACATTTTCCCCGGTCAGCTGGTATTCTACGGTATCGGGCTGACGGCGTTTCTCTTTTCGATACCTGTATTTTTCGACGTTACCTTCGTTATTTTGATTCCCCTGGCCCTCGCCCTGGTTAAAGAACTTGATAAGCCTCTTCCCTACGCCGTGGGGGCCATGGTTATCGGGGCGGCTGCCGCACATACGCTCGTGCCCCCCACGCCCAACCCGCTGGCTGCTGCCGATATTTTGGGATTTGATCTCGGGATCATGATCGTGGCAGGCCTGCTTTTTGGCCTAGTCGCGGTCTCCCTCTCCATCAAGATCCTCTTTTATTTTCTCGATCACGGTTTCTGGAACGAGGAGAAAGACCAGGTCAAGGAACCGCTGGAAGTTACGGAGGAGCACCCTCCGAACGCCCCGGGTGCCCTCCTGGCGGTTATACCCATTGTTGCTCCCATATTGCTGATTCTGAGCGGGACCGCATACCAGGCTTTTTCTGAACAGGTCCCCGGTATCATTCAATTTCTGAGTCACAAGGTGATCGCCATGCTTGTGGGGGCCATACTGGCTTATCTCATTGCTGTACGTTCGATGAAGAAAAAAGTCATATCCGATTCTGTTCAAAATGCGATGTCTGCGGCAGGCCTCGTACTGCTTATTACCGGGGCAGGTGGAGCATTTGGAGCAGTCATCGAGAGCACAGAGATAGGCACTACGCTGGCCGGCGGCATAAGCAGTTTTTCCAATTCTGCAATCTGGGCGATCCTCATTACGTACGGGATAGCGCTTATATTTCGTGTCTCCCAGGGATCCGGCACCGTGGCCTCCATAACCACCATGAATATCATGGCCGGGGCCAGCCTGGCGGCCACCGTCGGACTTCACCCGGTATGGATAGCGCTGGCGGCCCTTTCCGGTGGAATGAGTATCGGTCATGTCAACGACAGCGGATTTTGGGTTACAGTTGAACTCAGCGGTTTTTCGGTAACCGGCGGATTGAAGATTTATACTTTTGGAGAGTTCATTATTTCAATAATCGTGCTGACGCTGGCTATACTGGGCGGGGTTTTTCTGCCCGTATTTTAGAAGGTTACTGGTTTCCCAACTCCCCATCCACTTTTTTATCAACGTCAGCCAGGAATTTGCAGTACTCTTCATCTGCCGGGGCAGTTCTGTTTCCATATTTGTCCGGAAATAAATTCGTATTTTTCTTGTTGACTAAACCAAAATCAAGCGATGGTACTTGAGTTGTTCAAGGGCCAGGCCCAACTGTTTATTGGATTGAGAAATGGATAAAATCCAGGAAAAGGTATTGAGAGATAGTATTAAATCGTGTCCATCTGCAGTGGCATATTATAAAACTATTGACGGGGATGACGACCTTGCCGATTTTGAAATCTGGACCACCAACGATGCTTATGCCCGATTTTTCGATCGAACGCCCGGGGATCTTGCCGGCACCCGGGCATCCGAACTGTTGCCCGATCCTGATAATGCAGCAACCAGCTGGAGACGGGCGTATACCCGGGTTGCTTCGAGTGGACAAAATGAGAAGTTTGAACTTTACCTCAGTAATCTGGACAAATGGTTCGAGGTACAGGTGTGGCGCATCCAAAAGCGGGTTATCGCTACGCTTCTGATCGATATTACTAACAAAAAGGAGGCGGAATTCCAGAGCCAGGAACGCACCAAAGAGCTGAGTGCGATGTACTATCTCTCAAAAATATCGCACCATGATACCTCCCTGGCCGAGATGTTGCAACAGATAGCCGATACGTTGCCCGAAAGCTGGCAGTTCCCGGAAATAGCCTGGTGCAGAATTGTGCTGGAAGGACATGAATATAAATCCGGGTCAACCACCGATTCGCAGTGGACCCAGAGCAGCAGTATCGAAATTGAGGGGAAGCGCCGGGGAAAGGTTGAGATCGGCTATTCGGGAGAACGACCCATTCGGGATGAGGGTCCCTTTCTGAAGGAGGAGCGACAACTACTGGAAGCGGCAGCCGATAGAATTGGACGAATTGTCCAGCGAAAACAGGCCGAAAAAAAGCTGGAGGAGACAAAGAATATTATCGACAGAAGCACACTGGTCGCCTTTACCTGGAAAAATGAGGAAAACTGGCCGGTGGAATATGTCTCGGAAAATGTCCGGAAAGTCTTTGGATATTCCGAAAAGGAGTTCACCTCTGGCAGCGTCACATATGAAGACTGTATCCACCCGAAAGACCTGGAGCGGGTCTTTTCCGAAGTTCAAGCCAACAGCCAAAGCGATGTATCAGAGTTTGAGCACCGTCCCTACCGGATTGTTACCAAACAGGGAGTTGTCAAATGGGTCACCGACTGGACGTTTATTGAGAGAGACAACAGCGGCCAGGTTCTGCATTACCGGGGCATTATACAGGATATTACCGACCGCAAGCAGGCGGAGCAGGAGCTGCGCGAAAGCGAGCAGGTCTACCGCAGCCTGGTATCCAATCTTCCCGGAATTGTATACAACTGTGAAAATG
Organism: Halalkalibaculum sp. DA384; assembly: GCF_043951955.1. Lineage (NCBI taxonomy): Bacteria > Pseudomonadati > Balneolota > Balneolia > Balneolales > Balneolaceae > Halalkalibaculum > Halalkalibaculum sp. DA384. The sequence continues at coordinate 9,987 of NZ_JBINJE010000015.1, forward strand.
ATGAGCACTGGACCATGCTGTATATGAGCGACCGCGTTGAAGATATTACCGGGTACCCGGCAGAGGAGTTTATCGGCAACAGGGTCAGATCCTATGAGAGTATCATCCATGAGGAGGACACCGGGCGTGTGGACCGAGAAGTGCGGGCGGCCGTTACCGCAGGGAAAAAGTGGGAAATTGAGTATCGGATCGTCGACAGGGACGGAGACATTCACTGGGTATGGGAAAAGGGGCAGCCGATCGAAGACAGGGAGAACGAGAGAGTGTATCTAAACGGCTTTATCGAGGATATTACGGAGCGCAAGCAGATCGAGAAAAACCTGAGAACCTCGCTGGTAGAGAAGGAAACGCTGCTTTCGGAGATCCACCACCGTGTAAAAAACAACCTGGCGGTAATATCGGGATTGATGCAGCTACAGGTACTTGACACGAACAACAAAGAATTAGAGCATCAACTCTACAACAGCATCGCCCGTATCAAAACCATTGCGAGTGTGCATGAACTGTTATACCGATCGGACAGCTTCTCCAGGCTCAATTTTTCCGATACTATAAAAGAGCTTTTGAGCCATATATCGGATACATTCCAGGCCGATCATTCGGTAACCCGTGAGATCCACTGCGATCCTGTAACGCTGAATGTAAACCAGGCGATACCGGCTTCACTGATACTTAACGAGGTGCTGACGAATGTCTATAAACATGCCTTCAAGGGAGATCAACAGGCAAACCTGAAGTTAACGATCGTTGAAGACAACGGGACGATAACTGTTGAAATTGAAGACAACGGAATTGGAATACGGGACACTCAAAAGGAGGGACAAAACTCGATGGGCATGAAACTTATTGATACCCTAACCACACAGCTTATGGGGACAAGCGAATATCAAAACACCGGAAATGGGACCAAATTCATCCTCTCATTTAAACGAGAAGACCGTAAAACAGGCGTTGGAAACGCCCTCCTGGACTAAACCTGCGTATCGGTATGTTAGTGGAAAAATGTTGGTACCCGGCTTCCGCGCCCCATTCAAGACCGGAAAGGCGGGTTCATTTTTTGCCTCCTCTCGTCAGACAGAACCTCTACCAGTTGAACATGGTGCTATAACCCGTTTATACAACCTCCCTTGAAATTCTGCATTCTGCATTCATAATTCCCAACCGGTGATTCAGGTTCATTTTTGTTCTCAGACACAGGAACACCCCTGCCTGGAAAAAGCTGCAATCACTTTTTGAGTATCTCCCTGCTTGGTGGGCTTTAAAATTCTCGATTCCTCGACCTGAGGGTTGTACTGCCCGCATAAAAGGGCAAATAAGGTCGGTTGTAAACCATCTCCCAACAAATTAGCAGGTTCTGCAAAGGTCCTGATTAAGTATTTCTAACTTGGAAGTGATCCCATAGTTTAGAAAATTACACGTGAAATTAAGAAGGGCAAAGCATGCTTAATTTAAGAGGTCTATGCAAAACCGTTGTTTTGGCCAATATCGGCATTTTCGCGGTTTCGAATCCGCTGAGGGGTTGGTCTTGACCAAAACTCCTGGTTTTTCAATGCCCTTTTTAAGAAAATTTTCACCAGTTTTTACTTGAGCATGCTGGCTGGATACATGCTTTAGGTTCAGGCATTGGGAGCTTTTTTCCGCCAGACGGTATAAAATCAAAAATCAAAAGCAGGAACGTCGGTTTGATGGGTCGACGTTTTTTTATTGTAGGTGCTTGTCCCGAAGAACAGCGGCATACGCTGTCATTTGGCCGCCTGTGGTTCTTCGGCTTCCGTTTCTTCCGGCAAAAGCTGGTCTTTGTACTGAAGTTCATACAGCTTGCGGTAGATACCGCCACTCTTCTCAAGCAGTTCGGCATGCGTGCCCATCTCCCTGATTTCACCTTTGTGCATTACCAAAATATTGTCGGCGCCCTGGATGGTCGAAAGGCGGTGGGCAATCACGATCGATGTGCGTCCCTTCATCATGCGGTCACACGCCTTGTTGACAATCGCCTCGGTTTCGGAATCGACGCTGGAGGTGGCTTCATCCAATACCAATATCCGGGGATTGTACACCATGGCCCGCACAAAACAGATCAGCTGCCGCTGTCCCATCGACAACGAGGTGCCCCGCTCATTCAGCTCATAGTCATACGTTCCCGGGAGTCGCTTTATGAACTGGTGGGCCTGGACCTCCCGGGAAGCTTCAATTACCTTCTCCCTGCTGATAGCCGGATTGCCCAGCGTAATATTCTCCATGATGCTGCCCGAAAAGAGGGCGTTGTCCTGCAATACCATTCCAAAATTCGATCGGAGATCCTCCAGTTTTAAATCCCTGATATCCACCCCGTCCAGCAGAATGGCCCCATCGTCAATATCGTAGTAACGCATCAACAGGTTGATAATAGTCGTTTTGCCGGCCCCCGTAGCGCCCACGATAGCCACAGTTTGCCCCGGTTCTACCGAAAAGGAAACATTTTTAAGCACCTGTTCCTCTTTGTTGTAGCTGAACGACACATGTTCAAACTCAATTCTCCCCCTGGGATTACGTATAACCCTGGGGTTTTCAGGGTCGGTGATCTCATTTTTGGTATCCAGCACATTAAAAATTCGTTCCGAAGAGGCCAGTGCCGACTGCAGGGTATTGAATTTTTCCGAGATTCCCTGTATCGGCCGGAAAAACTGGCGCACGTATTGTACAAACGCAAGCAGGATACCGAATGTCACCTCTCCCAGCAGGGCACGTCCGCCGCCGTACCAGATCACCAGCGCCAGCGCCAAGCTCGAGATAACCTCGATAGCCGGCCAAAAGATGGCATAATAAAAAATGGTGTCGATGTGGGCTTCCCGGTGCTCCCTGTTGATGGAATGATAACGCTCGCGTTCCCGCTCCTCTTTATTGAAAAGCTGAACGATATCCATGCCATTGATATGTTCCTGTACAAAGGAGTTCATTCGGGCCACCTGGTCGCGCACATTCAAAAATGCCACCCGAACCTTGGCTTTAAACCAGAAGGTAACGTAGAACAGGATCGGCAGCACTGAGATAGAAACCAGGGTCAGTTCCCAACTCATGCTGAACATGAAATAGAGGATAAAGAAGATCCGAAACAGGTCGCCCACCATGTTCACCACTCCGTCGCTGAGCAGCTCACTCAGGGCCTCAATATCACTGGTGGTGCGCGTTATGAGCCGGCCGATCGGGTTCTTGTCAAAAAACTGAACATGAAGGGACTGTATCTTTTTAAATACCGCATTGCGCAGGCTGAACAGCGTACCCTGCCCAAACCAGCGGGTCAGGTAGGTGTTGGCAACCAGCACAATAAACTCTCCGACAAGGGCCAGGGCCAGCAGAAAAATAATCCACAGCAATCCCTCAAAATCGTTTGTACGTATATACTCATCTACGGCAATCTGGGTCAATTTGGGACGCACCGTCCCCAGAAAAGACGCTGTCAGCGTCAGACCGATGCCCAGGAGGACATACCATTTATACGGTTCTATAAAAGAGTAAAGCCGCCGAAGAAGATCCCTGTCGACGGCTTTACTACTGTTCGATTTGTTCACGTACCTTGCTAAATTTTAAAAACGATCGAAATCGTCAAATGGAGTGCGCGGCGTTATATGTTTGGGCTTTCGCTGGTTGTCATTACCGCCGTTGTTATTGCTGTTCTTTTTATTGTAGTTGCGTGAATTACTGTCGCTGCTCCTGCTTTTACGCTTGCTCCGGCCGGAGTTGCTGCTCGACTTGGAGCGGGAACGGCTACTGCTTTTAGAACTCTTACGCTTGCGGAAACGTTTCTTTTTCTTCCGCTTGTCGTTGCCCCGGTTCTTATTCTTGGATCGCCCTTTATTCTTGTTTCCACCGCTGTTGTTGATCTCCTTGAGATAAACCTTGGGCTTGATAATGCCTTTTTCATGAGCGGGATCAGTGAAAATGGGACGAAGCTCGGTGGCAACCCAGGTGGGGAAGAAATCGTCGCGCGCTTCCCTCAGCAATACATACTGGTTGGTATACCGGGCTGAGAAGTGGGTCAGTACCAGCAACTTCGTCTTCGCCTCATTCGCCACCCGGGCCGCATCCTTGGCCGTGGAATGGCCGGTTTCCTCGGCCTTGTCAGCGAGGCTGTCGCTGAAAGTCGCCTCGTGCATCAGTACGTTGGTGTTCATCCCCAGCTTAACCGAGTTCGGGTGATACCGGGTGTCGGTAATGTAGGCAAAGCTGTCTCCCGGGCGCGGGTGCCCCACAATATCATAAGATTTGACAACTGTCCCGTCGTCGAGTTCAACGTCATTCCCCGCTTTCAGCTCCTTGTATTGCCAGTCTTCCGAGATTCCCATCTCCTGAGCTTTTTCGGCATCTACCTTGCCGGGCTTGTCTTTCTCCTGGAATCGATAGCCGATGCAAAATTTGGAGTGGTTCAGCGGTCGGGCTTCAATGTAGTATTCATCCTCATCGAGGACCCGTTCGTGTTCAAAGCCCTCTTCTTCGATCTCAACATAATCGATGGGGTAATTCAGCTCAATACCGGCAAAATTGACGTTGAACTCCACATACTCCTTGATCCCTTTGGGAGCTACAATCGTCAGCTTTTGGTCTCTGCGTTGTAACTGAAGCGTGGAAAGCAGCCCGATAAGTCCTGAATAATGGTCGGTATCAAAATGAGAAAGACAGATGCATTCGATTTTTGAACGTTTCATTCCACCCTGCAGCATACGCATTTGGGTGTTTTCTCCGCAATCGAATAGAAATATACTTCCCTCTCTCCATACTGCTACCGATGCTAAATGTCTTGTGGCGGTTGGTGTTGCAGATGCAACTCCGAGTGGTACGATAATCATTATTGTTACTCCCGTTTTTTACGTTGGGGGATTGCGTTCAAGCAATGAGACCCCGATTACTTGTTTCTGGTTTTATTTAAATCTCAGCCAATTCTTCTTCTAGTAGTTGTTTTTTGTACATAGCTGAGTATCTACCTTTTTTTTGCAGAAGTTCATCGTGTGTTCCGTGTTCTTTGATTGTTCCTTCTTCCATGTAGTAAATGATGTCAGCATCCTTGATGGTAGAAATCCGATGACTGATCATAATTGTTGTACGTCCTTTTAATTCTTCTCGCAGGTGCTGGAGAATTGCCTCTTCGGTTTTGGTATCTACCGCACTTAACGAATCGTCAAGTATAATAATTTTAGGGTCCCGGATTAAGGCCCTGGCAATGGCCGTCCGCTGCTTTTGCCCGCCGGAAAGGGTAATCCCCCGCTCGCCGAGCATGGTCTCAAATTTTTTGTCAAAATCCATAATATTTTCACGGACCTGGGCCTTTTCCGCAGCTGCGTGTATCTGTTCTTCACTGGCCTCTTCCGTGCCAAAAGCAATATTTTCGCCAATAGAATCGGAAAATAAGAAAGTATCTTGGGGGACGAAACCTATTTCCGCTCTTAATTTTTTAACTGGTATGGTCTTAATATCGATGTCATCGATCAATATGGTTCCCTTTGTCGGATCAAATAGCCGGGGAATAAGCTGCACCAACGTGGATTTTCCGCTTCCTGTTCTCCCCACGATGGCAACATTTTGGCCGGCGTTGACCTTCAGATTTATATTTTTCACGGCATATACCTCGGCCCCGGGATATTTAAATGATACATCGACAAATTCGATCGACCCTTCAATCTCTTTAACTGACTGATCAGTGCGATTATTATCGCTTATTTCCACCTTCTCGGTTAATACCTGGTCTACCCGGTTCCAGGAGGCCATGGAGCGCTGGAACCGGTTAACGGTGTATCCCAGCGACGCTACCGGCCACGTCAGGTAGGCCACATATACAACAAACTCGACGATATTCCCGATCGTCAGCGTACCCTCGATCACGTACTGGCCCGCCTTCCAGATAACCAGGATAATAGAAATACCTATCAAAAAGTTGAGCCCGGGGTGAAACAGCGATTCAACCAGGTCAAGCCGCAGTTTCTTCTTTCGGTACGATTCGCTTTCATCCTCAAACCGATTTTGTTCGTAGTCCTCGCGGTTATACGCCTTAATAAGCCTGATGCTTGAAAAAGCCTCCTGCGCCCGGCCCGCCACGTTGGAGTACTGCTCCTGGATAATCCTGGAATGGGTGTTGATATAGCCGCTGATCCAGTAGGCAAAACCGGAGAGAAGCGGAAGCGGCAGCAGTGCCCAGAACGTCAACTCCGGGCTTACAATAATCATCATGGCGATAACAAATCCCGCCCGGGAAAGCGTGTTGACGGTATACATGAATGCGGGACCAAAGTATTCCCTCACCTTGGAGATATCCTCGGTTGCGCGCACATAAATTTCTCCTTTGTTAAATTCGCTGAAAAAACGTTGAGGCAGCTCCAGCAGCTTGTCAAAAACATTATTCCGGAGGTCGAACTCAATTTTCCGTGAGGTGACGATCAGCGTCTGTCGAGTCGCAAAAAGAAGCAGGCCCGATGCGACCACCGCACCCACCAGCATCAGCGCATTCTCTGCCAATATAGCCCCCGCCTGGCTGCTAAAAAGCACTTCTGCGAGCCCGTCAAAAGAGCCGCCTCCCTTGCTCTCCAGTGCTGCCACTTCATCGATGGTCCGCCGAATAAAAATCGGGATCCAGACCAAAAAGAAATTGGAGGCAACCAGGAAAACAGACCCGAGAATGATGGTCCCCAGGTACTTTTTGAAATATGTATTCAGCTTTTTGAGCGATCCTGTCAAGGAGAAATTGTTTTAAAGATCAATAGATTGTTGGCAGACAAGTATTTTACAGCCTGAGAACCTTTTATGTTACAGCAGTAACGAAATGCCTCCGTGCTTTTTATTATTTCAGGAAGTACAACCGAGCAAATTTATTATGATATAACAGTGGGTTAGGATGAATGATTCAGATTTAGGTAACAATATTTAGACCCTGGCCAGCTCATATTTTTCATTCCAGTATTCCGCCAGGCGGAGTCCTGATAAATAGGAGCTTTCTGCCGAGTTCCCTCCCAGGTAATCTCCTATCAGGGCCAGCGGAGCCTCTTCCATCTCCAGTTCCATAAAACCCTCGTCAATCGGGTTCCTGCAGCTTGCATACTGCCAGTAGTGGTAATGCTCGGCCGTGGGCTGGGCGATCCAGTCCTGACCGGTGATGCGTGCAACCTGCTGCAGCAACCCGGAAGCTGCCTTTTGTGGGTCTTCTTCCTTGTTTTTCCGGGCAAACGCGGCGGAAGAGTGAATGACCAGGGAGGTATCGGCATTGTCCCGTTTTGACGATTCATTAATTACCCACTTCAGGTGCTCTCCAGCGCATTCAACAGCATCCCAGTCGGGGACCTCCTGGTTCCTGTAGCTGGCCATCACGGTGAATGAAGGGTCATAGTTAAATTCATCGACATGGCGAATAATACGGCGGGCCGGCGTCTCATCCTGTGCGGTCATCAGGATGCCGTAGGCCACCGTGGCGGGGGTGGCGATGATTACCGCATCACACTCAAAAACGCTGACATCCGTTAAATTGATCATCCACGCCCGTTTTTTGGTGCGGTCGGCCCCGATGTAGGTCAATCCCCCCGCCTGTACGGACGACTTAATATCGACCCAGCGACTCAACTTTTGTGCAACCCTGGAAAAGCCCCTGGTTGACGCATAATGCAGTTCTGGAGAGCGGTTGGGATTCAGATCGTGAAGCTGAGAACCGTCAAAATACTCAAACCGGGACGACCATTCATCCACCAGGTTTTCCTCTTTCAGGTAGTTGACAAATGAGACAAAATCCGGGTTGTTGGCGTGAAAGTGTGAAATCCCGTAATCAAATATATTTCCTTCTCCATCATCGAGCGTGGCCATCCGTCCGCCGAGCATTCTTGTTTTTTCAATAACGGTTACTTCATGTCCTGCCTGACCCAGTTTTTTACCCGCTACAAGACCTGCCAGGCTCGATCCGATAATTCCTATCTTCATTCTGTAAAATTAAATTTTGATTAGTTCTCAACTATAAAATAGCAAATCATATTGTATAAATCCGAAATTCGAATCACCTAAATCCGGAACTACCTCCAAGCATAACATATGGACAAATGGACAGGTGATATCTGCCCGCAAGCTCACCGGTTACGAGCCCACCTTGTTGCTATCAAACGGGAAAAATTTATTTCCAGTGAGGACTCTGCAAACAACGGTTTTGCGAACGGACTTTTCCGGTGATTTAGAGAGGACTTTTCAAAACCATCAATTCTTCGTTCTGAGGGAGTTATACTCCCGTTAAAAGGTCAGTAGTACAACTACCTCCTAACAAAATAGCAGGTTTTGCAAAGGTCCCTTAAATCTTTCGGTACGGGGTGTTCAAATCGTAAACAACCTCATCCGGGGCTCTACTGCACTCTTGTCAAGCAAGGCGGGCCAGTAGGCGACAATTTCCGCAGCTTTCGGGCGGCCGGCGGCATAGCCAGTTACCCCGCCCGGGCCTGTCAGTACCAGGGGAATAACCTCTTTTCCAAATCGGTCGAGCACTTCCCGGTTCATCCCCGAAACAGAAATTCGAAGCTGAATTTCCTCAAACTCCCGTTTCAGGGCTTCTTGCGTGACCGGGTTTTCACTGCACCCGTTGTAGCCGATATATTCCGCTTTCCACTCTCCCAGCTCAAGCCCGAGCTGTTCGGCCCTGCCCTGCAGGATATCGGCCGCCTTTTGCGCTTTGCCCAGGGCCCGGGGCCAGGAATATACCAAAGTAGAAGTTATTTTATAACCCGCCTTGTAGCTGGCAGAGACCTTGTACGACCGGGGAGGCGGCTTGCCCTTGATATTAAAAACACGAACACGATCCGGCCCGGACTGCTGCAGCTGGAGCGTGGTGAAGTCAGCCACCCCGTCCGGGGTCAGGTAGGCTGATGGGTCTGCGATCTCATACACGAGCTGCTCCTTCACCGTCATCTGGTTGATCAATCCCCCCGTGCCCTCGTGCTTGGTAACGGCAAACGTTCCGTCGGGGAAGGCTTCGACAATCGGGAACCCGATATTGACAAAATCTTTGACCTCTTGCCAGTCCGTAAAATTGCCCCCCGAGGCCTGGGCTCCGCATTCAATTATGTGGCCCGCTACAATACCGGAAGCGATCCGGTCATAATCATTAAAGTCCCAGCCGAATTCATGGACCAGGGGACCCAAAATCAGCCCGGCGTCAAATACCCGGCCGGTGATGACAATATCCGCCCCTTGGTCTAGCGCTTCCACAATCGGGCGGCTGCCCAGGTATACATTTGCACTTGTCAGCTGGTCACGCACCGATGTGATCGGCTCACCGGTATCGATATTTTCAAGCTGATGCCCCGCCTCGACCAGCGCATCAATTTTTCCCAGGATGTCGTCGCCGTCGACTACCGCTACCGAGATATCCTCGTATCCGCGCTCTTTGACCAGCGTCAATATCGCCTCTTTACACGCCTCCGGATGCACGCCGCCCGCATTGCTGATCACTCTGACTCCGCGCGCCGTGATATACTCCAGGATTTGATCAATAACGTGAACAAAATCGAGGGCGTAACCGTGATCGGGATTGCGCATCCGCTGCTTCTGCAGGATCGACATGGTGACCTCCGCAAGATAGTCCATTACCAGGTAATCGATTGAGCCCTTTGTAACCTGGTCGACCGGTGCCCGGGGCAGATCTCCCCAAAAACCCGAGGCCGATGCAATGCGAATTGAAGATTTCAATATTCTTATCTTATTTTTTCAGTTGACTTTATTTGACTATTCATGCGTCATTATTTGCAAATCATCCCGGCACAGGGTGGTCCCTAATCGTTGCTGTACCCGGTCCGGGCGTGTTGGTCCGAATGGTAAGATAAAAGTTCATCCCAGAGGAACAAATTGCATTGCGTGCCTGAATATTGTCTACATATTCTTCTCGCAGGATATACAACGCACACTTTACCGAGCATGCGGTTGGCAATTCAGGGAACTTCATTTTGTCCCGGCCGATCGTGGACGAAAGTGATACCAATGTGTAAAGTACAGGCTAAAATACTTGCCGGTCTCCCGCGATCACCTTACCATTACTGCATAATGTTGAGCAACTAATATTCAAGTCTGTGTTTATATCAACCTATGATGCAATTATTGTTGGGGCCGGTCCAAATGGTCTGGCGGCCGCTGTAGCGCTGGCTGAGCGGGGCCTTCACGTTAAAGTACTGGAAGCCCGGGAAACGATTGGCGGCGGCACCCGAACACAGCAGCTGACCCTGCCCGGCTTTCACCACGATGTATGCTCGGCCATCCATCCGATGGCACTGGCCTCTCCCTTTTTTAATACGCTTCCGCTGGAAAATCATGGTCTTCAATGGATCTACCCGGAATATCCACTGGCCCACCCGCTGGATGAAGAACCGGCCGTTGTGCTGTACCCTTCACTGGATCAGACGGCCGGAGAGCTGAACCGGGATACCCCGGCATACAAAAAGCTGTTCGGACCGATTATTTCTAACTTCGAACGGCTGATTCCCCAGCTGCTGGCCCCGTTTTCCCCGTTCCCGGACACCCCGATCCTGATGGCCCGCTTTGGGTGGAATGCCGTTAAGTCGGCCCGATCCCTCGCTTTTTCACGATTTGAATCGCACCGCGCGCGAGCCCTTTTCGCCGGACTGGCGGCCCACAGCATCCTGCCACTGGAGCAGTCCGTTTCCGCTGCCATCGGGCTCATACTTGGTGCTGCGGGCCACCATCGCGGCTGGCCCCTTCCAAAAGGGGGATCCCACCAAATTACCAACGCCCTGGCTTCTCACCTCAGAGCCCTGGGTGGCGAAATTGAGACCGACTGCAACGTGGAATCGATCGATCAGCTGGAACATGCCCGGACAGTATTTTTTGACCTCACCCCTGCCCAGGTACTGGAAATTGCGGGAGAATCGATTCCACCGGGGTATGCCAGAAAGCTACAGAAATTCCGCTACGGGGCCGGGGTTTTCAAACTGGACCTGGCGCTCGACGGGCCGATACCGTGGAGTGATTCCCGCTGTCTCAAAGCCGGAACGGTTCACCTGGGCGGCCTCTTCGAAGATATTGCCGACTCCGAACGAGCCACATTTAAGGGCAACCATCCTGAGAAACCGTATGTGCTCGTCGCCCAGCAAAGCCTCTTTGATGATACTCGTGCGCCCGACGGCAAACACACCGCCTGGGCTTACTGCCATGTACCGCAGGGCTCTACCGTGGATATGTCGGAGCCAATATTAAATCAAATCGAGCGATTTGCCCCCGGTTTTCGCGATCGGATTATCGGGCGGCACTCGATGAACACCGAGCAGATCCAACGGTACAACGCCAATTATATCGGGGGCGATATCAACGGCGGGCTGCAGGATATAACCCAGCTTTTCACGCGTCCCGCGGGGCTCTTTAATCCTTATCACATCCCCGAGACTTCGTATTATATCTGCTCCTCTTCGACCCCGCCCGGCGGCGGAGTTCACGGAATGTGCGGATATCACGCCGCAATGTCTGCCCTGAGAAACCACTTGGACACCTGATATCTCCAAAAATATCCTCTAAAGAATAATTACATGCTTTTATTTCACCGTTATTTCTCTTTACAGGGACCTCTGCAAATCAAATTTTGATGGCAAAACAGATTCAACCCAACATTCATGCCTGGTACATGCAACTTTTAAAATACACGTCAAATGCCGGTACTGGGCACGGAAACGATTTCGTAAATTCACCTTGTCGTTTTACCATCATCCAACCACATTAATTTTCAGGAGCCGCTGGAGCCCATGCTGAGTGTCAAGGAACAACAGCTTCAAATTCTGTTCTCACTGCTGTCTCGCGGCAAGCGGACCCGGTACGGCAGGCAACACGCTTTCGACAAAATTGAAGGCTACCAGGATTTTTGCACCCGGCTGCCGATCAGTTTTTACAGTGATATTGAAGACAAGATAGAGGCGGTAAAGCAGGGCGCGCCCGACCTGTTGTGGCCGGGAACCACCAACCGGTTTGCCGTTTCCGCCGGCACTACGGGAAAAGGCAAGCACCTCCCTCTTTCAGACGAGCGACTCAAGAGCGATTGCCGGTTTATGCGTTCGGTGGCCTTCAGCTACCTGAAAAATTGGAATCGTATTCCCTCGGTTTTGGGCAAACATCTGAGCCTTCCGGGCACAGTGGAGCGGAGAGATCACCTTTTAATTGGGGAAATAAGTGGTTTCACGGCCCTGCATTCGCCCTGGTGGCTTCGGCCCTTTCACCTCAAGCCTCCCGCCGAACTGACCCGGCTTCCCTTCAAACAAAAGTTTGAAACCGTTCTTGAGGCCGCCCTGGAATCTGATATCAAGGTCATTGTAGCCGTACCAAGCTGGATTTTAACACTATTCCAGCAGGCTCTCGATCGAACCGGTAAACAAAAAGTTTCGGAAATCTGGCCTAATCTTGCATTGCTGATCTGTGGCGGAGTGAAGCTTTCAAACTACCAACCGCACCTGGAGCAGCTCTACGGGAAAAAAGCATCTCCCCTCGATTTTATAGAAACATACGGCTCTTCCGAGGGCTACTTCGCCTATGCTGATACGCCAAATAATGAAGATATGAAGCTGGTATACGACAACGGCATATTCTACGAATTTGTACCTGATCCTCTTCCGGAGATGGAATCACTCAGTATTCAGCCGACTATACCGTTGTGGCAGGCAGAGCCCAACCGGCCCTACGCCATGCTCGTAACCACCAATGCCGGGCTTTGGCGCTATGCGGTCAATGATATCGTGGAGTTTACCTCGGTCACGCCTCCGCGCATTTCAGTTATGGGCCGATTAAGTGAGATGCTGGATGATTTCGGAGAAGCCCTTCACCTCTATGAAGCGGAACAGGTTCTGAACGAAACAGCGGGCAGGATGGAAATCGGAACCTGCTCGTTTACCGTGGGCAGCAGCATTACGTCTGAGCAGGAACTGCCCCGCCACCACTGGTTTGTACAGTTTGTGGAGCCTCAGCACAAGCAGACACTGGAACGACTTGCCCGCGCTGTTGACCAGTCCCTGCAGGAAAAGAACAGGCATTACGCCATCCGGAGAGAAAGTGGTGCACTGGGCCGGCCCGTAATCCGTTCAATCACCCAGCAGGAAATCAACAGCTGGCTGGACCAACAGGACAACAGTTCTGCACAAAGCAAGCTGCCCAAACTGCTGAAAAAACGGGAAGATATTGACTTTTTTCTTCATCAATAGGGCCTCATAACATCTTGGTATCGATCTCGTGTGGCAGAAATATTTCTTTATTGCATGAATACATCCACAGGCGAAGGAAAATACCATTTCAAGGGTATCCCAGGTCCAGAAAATCCCAGCTGCAAACGGGACAAGAGCGGTCATGCTGATACATTTTTGAACAGCAATTCGTAATGATTAAGCAGTTTTAACAGGGGAACGTTCATTTTATAAATATTTATTTTTTATACTTTTAAAAGTACGATATCTATCATAAAAACTGTCAAGGGTGAAATCATGAGTTCAGAGAATAAAATTACCGCTTTCTGCCTGTGTTTCTGTATATTTTTTATTGCCTCAACAGCTACCGGGCAATCAACCTATTCAGATACCTACCTTTACTCTCCTGGTTCCGATTTGCAATCACTCCATTCTACAGCCGGGATTTTTCCATTTCAAAACACGGTAACGGGTATCGCGAACGACGCCGGGGAAAAAACACGGCGAAATACCACGTCGGTAACTGCAGGATATATCGAAGATGAATTTAACCTGAGAAGTGATAACGGAAGCTACCGATACCGGTTTAACGGCAAATCGACGGGTATTATGCTGAGCTCCAGATCCTCTTCTGCCATATTCAGTTACGGTATTGCTGATGCGCAGGAGACCGAAGGAGATATTCGAAGTATCACAGCCGACCTAAACCTGGGCGGTAATATTAGCATCTTTCGGCACCTGTTTGGCGTGCCCATCGGCAGCTTTATTCCCGTTCGGGTAAATATGGGCTACCGGAATCTGGAACTGATGGACAACACGGAATATCCGGGGCACGCTGTCAATATCGGCACCGCCAGCCTGGGTGGCGGACTCGGCGCCCACATTCGAATTCCCACCGGCCTGCCGGTCTTGCAAGATAACCTCACCGCGTTTGCCTCGGTAGTTACCAGCGTTGGGGGGATCGGCGAATTTTCCGGGCTCACCAACGACCCGATGCCCGATTCAGGGGACGCCATAAGCGGTATCCGGCTCACCAAAAGCACCGATTTCAATTTTGAAGCCAAGTTTGAACGCTTGCTCGGTGGCAAAACAGGCGTTACGGCAGGCCTGACCCTGCGCTGGCTGCATTGGACCGATGAAAGGGCAGACAACGCCAAACAGCTGCTGGATGTGATTTCCGGAAAACAGCAGGGCTTGGGGTTGCAAGCTACCCAATCCTTTTTCCGGATAGGAATTAACTGGTAAGCACTACACCAGTTTGTGCAATCGTACCGCCAGGGTTTTCTTTATTTAGAGGAAGCCCGACTGAAAAGGAGCTTTGCAGAACCTGCTATTTTGTTGGGAGGAGTTGTACCACCACCCTTGGTGACCTTTTAAACGGAAGTAAAACTCAGAACGAAGAATTGAGGGGTTTGCAAAACCCTCTGGAAATAAAGATCAACCTCCGTAATCTGAAGGCTGGTGAGCCCCCTTTTTGAGGACCCATTATTTTACGACCAGGTTCACAATCTTGCCCGGCACAAAAATCTCTTTTACCAGCTTCCCGTCATCCAGATACCGCTTGACGTTTTTCTCCTCCTTGGCCAGACCCAGCACGAGCTCCCTGTTCTCAGCCTTATCAGTGGATACTTCAATCTCTCCGCGGACTTTGCCATTCACCTGTATGGCGTAGGTCGTTGTTTCGTCGACCAGGTATTCCTCGTTGAATTCGGGCCATGCAGCATATGCTATGGACTGGTCATGTCCCAACCTGCTCCAAAGCTCTTCCGCTATGTGAGGAGCGAAGGGAGAGAGCAAAACAAGAAACGACTCCAGGCTTTCACGGGGAATCTGGTCCCATTTATACGCCTCATTGATAAAAATCATCATTGCAGAAATTGCCGTGTTAAAGGAGAGGTTCTCCACATCACCAGTTACCTTTTTAATACATTCATGCAGCGCTTTTAACTGCGCTTTTGACGGCTCCGTATCCTGTACAGCGCTGTTTATTTCACCGCTCTCCTCATCGATAATCAGCCGCCAGACGCGACCCAGGAAGCGATAGACCCCGTCCACATCCTTGGTGCTCCACGGTTTGACCTGCTCCAGCGGACCCATAAACATTTCGTACAAGCGCATCGAATCGGCCCCGTATTGAGCTACAATATCATCCGGGTTCACTACATTTCCGCGCGACTTCGACATCTTGTGGGCCTTCGCATCCACCTTGATGTCGGTTCCTTTCAATACAAACCCGTCACCTTTCTTATCGATTTCGCTCTCGTCGAGCCTGACCTGCTCCACATCCTCCAGCTCTTCTGCTTCGTCCGGTGAAATCCATTTTCCATCTTTCTTAAAACCGGTATACTCCATCTCCCCGAGGATCATCCCCTGGTGCACCAGCCGCTGGAACGGCTCTTTGGTGGAGACCACCCCGCAGTCATACAACACCTTGTGCCAGAACCGCGCATAGAGCAGGTGCAGCACGCTGTGCTCGGCGCCGCCCACGTACATATCCACCGGCATCCAGTATTTTTCCTCGTCAGGGTCCACAGGTGCCCCGTCAAAATCGGGACTGCAATACCGCAGGTAGTACCAGCAGGAGCCCGCCCACTGCGGCATGGTGTTGGTCTCGCGCAGGGCCGGCCTGCCGCTTTCCGGATCGGTGGTTTGCACCCAGTCTTTGGCCCGGGCCAGCGGCGGATCGCCATCGGGCGTAGGTTCAAAATCCTCAACCTCCGGCAGCGTTACCGGCAGGTCGTCTTCATCCAGCGGCTTCGGCTCGCCATCCACGTGGATAATCGGGAACGGTTCGCCCCAGTAGCGCTGGCGGGAGAACAGCCAGTCGCGCAGCTTGTAATTGACAGACTTCTTCCCCTGCCCTGTTTCTTCCAGCCAGTCCGTGATTTTCTTCTTGGCCTCATCCACCGAAAGCCCGTTCAGGGAAACCTCATCATTTTGGGAATTGACCAGCACGCCCTCTTCGGTATCGGTATAGGCTTCTTTGGTGATATCGCCGCCTTTGACGACCTCCACGATATCCAGATCAAACTCCCGGGCAAACTCCCAGTCGCGCTCATCGTGACCCGGAACGGCCATAATCGCACCCGAGCCATAAGTAGCCAGGACATAATCGGCCACTAAAATCGGAATTTCTTCTCCAGTCGCGGGATTGATCGCATTCGCGCCGGTAAATACGCCCGTCTTCTCCTTGCTGAGCTCGGTGCGCTCCAGGTCGGATTTCCGGGCCGCTTCTTCCTGGTAGGCTTTGACCGCTTCTTTCTGATCATCGGTCGTGATTTTATCGACCAGTTCATGCTCGGGCGCCAACACCATGTATGTAGCACCAAAAATCGTATCAGGACGAGTGGTAAATACTCTGATGTCTTCCTCGTAGCCGGAAATCGGGAAGTCGATATCGGCACCGATCGACTTGCCGATCCAGTTGCGCTGCATCTGTTTGGTGGATTCGGGCCAGTCCAGGTCGTCGAGCCCTTCCAGCAGGCGGTCGGCATATTCGGTGATCTTGAGCACCCACTGGCGCATCGGCTTTTTGACGACGGGGTAGCCGCCCACTTCGCTCTTGCCGTCGATCACTTCTTCATTGGCCAGCACGGTTCCCAGCTCGGGGCACCAGTTCACGGGCACGTCATCCTCGTAGGCCAAGCCCATGTCGTACAGCTTCAGGAAGATCCACTGGGTCCACTTGTAGTAGTCGGGATCCGTGGTGTTGACCTCGCGGTCCCAGTCGTAGCTGAAGCCGAGCGACTGCAGCTGCTCGCGAAACCGGTTGATATTCTTTTCAGTGGTGTCGCGCGGGTGGGTGCCGGTCTTCACGGCGTACTGCTCGGCGGGCAGGCCAAATGCATCCCAGCCGATGGGGTGCAGCACGTTGAAGCCCTGCATGCGCTTGTACCGCGCCAGGATGTCGGTGGCGGTGTAGCCCTCCGGGTGACCTACATGCAGGCCGGAACCGCTGGGATAGGGAAACATATCCAGCACGTAATATTTGGGCTTGTCGTGGTTCTCCGGCGTCTTGAAAGTCTTATTCTCCTGCCAGTATTCCTGCCACTTGGATTCAATATCTTCCGGATTGTACGAGCTCATGCAGTCTGTTTTAACTAAATGTTAAATTTAGGATTAGTCGCCAAAGATAAGGAAAAAAAGGGGTGTATCGAAGAGAGGATTATTGGTTCTGATAATGAATGGAGAAATAGGAATTGAGAATAGGTCCGGTCCCCTCGCTGAATGAGAACGTTTAGAAATGATATTCACGCGGAGGGGACGCGATTTTGAGTCGCGTTTCTCTACTTGCTTTTAAATATCGCGTTATAAACACCCGGTGCATAACGCCATTCAACGTAGCTCCGCTTCAGTAGTAGAAAAACTTAGCAGGTTTGAAAAAAACAATACATAGCTGCGTTTCGCCATTCTGCTGACCTCTATTACCGTCAAATCTCATCTACCAAGGCGCCTCGGCCAGCCGCTACCAGAAGGAGCGTATTACCGCCACCTACCTGGCCATTGAGGCCATCGAGCATGTCCGGGCTGACCGCGACTCCTACTGGCTCGGTCCAACCTCTGGTGATTTTGCTGACTGGGCCGACGAAATAACAACTGCCAGCTTGTGCGGTGGCAGTGGCTGCCGGGTTGATACCCGTCTTGAAGTCGATAACGAGCAGAGTATTCAGAGTTGCGGTGAGCAGTGTCCGCTGCTGGATTACAACGAAGGGAGCAACCTCTATGGTTATGGCAATGGCGCCGACAGCAAGTATCGCCGCACCTTAGTGGCCACTAACCCCCAGCCTGGCGAGGTGATACTGACAGCAACTGTTGAGTGGACACGCTCCGGCGGCAACCAATCATCCGTTGAGATAAGCGAGTCTGTCTTTGATTATCGCCGCAACTAACATGTCTGTTTTTTCAACACAATCTAAGCCTACAGACGACCCCGGCTTTACCATCCTGTTTGCGGTTATCGTTGTCGGGGCGGTCACGGTTCTCGGGGCTACGTTGGCCGGCATCTATCAGCGGTCGGCACTTCTGGTTACCTCCTCAGATGCTTCATCGCGGGCTTTTTATGGAGCCGATACGGCGCTTGAGTGTGCGATGTATTACGACACGCAGCATGATTCCTTCTCAACTACGACTGCCGACATTAACTTTGGTGAGGTTGAGTGCCGTGGTATTTCGGCTTCAGACACGAGCTATTCTGGGTCTGGCCCGTACTACCGGTCCTTTTCTCTGAACTCTGATGATGAGCGCCTCTGTGCCGAGATCTACATCGAAAAAGAGACTGATGGCGATGGAGAAATCCGCACACGCATCGAGGCTCGCAGCCGCAACACCTGCGGCGAGTCAGCGCGCTACCGCGCCGAGAGAGCCCTCAGAACCGCGTATTAAAGCAAAGAATATAAGTTTACCCAGCCCTTGCGCAGGGACTGGGCCAATAATAAAAACCCCCTAGCGTGCATTACACACACTAAGGGGTTCTAGTAATTAACATTAAACACTCCTACCTTGCACACCACGGGTGCACAAGGCTTACCGGCGATACAACTCCTGCTCTCCGATCGGCTCCTCACGTACGTTGTACGTGATGTCGTTGATCGGGCTTGCAACCTCAAACTGACGTGTTTGCAACTGCCGGTCCTTTGCCTGCGAGTTAACTTCTTCTGGTTCGTAGAACCAAGTTATAGACACTTTTGCATCTCTCCCTGGCACGAAATAAACAAAGTCATCTTGCCCGTTAGTTGGTGATTCACCACGAATTTTACTTGCATGAACAAAATAAAATTCGTAACTAGTTCCGGTTTTAAAGAACTTTTTAGTGATGGAGGTCACTTCTACGTCAACCCAACTTTCTTTGCCTTTATCCGGAATAATTTCGCTAAGATTTACATTGTTAAGATTATCACTGCTTGGTCCGGCTTTTACTTTTATAGCAGCTTCTTCACCAGATTGATCAGCGGAGACTTTTTTCTCAAATTGTACAGAGATTGACACAGCAATCTGGATTGAGGAAGGAAGTTTTTGAAATGGACGAATGAATATACGTTCTCTTTTATCCTTTGCTCCGGAGACAAAGAACGTTTCTTCTGCTCCTGAGAAACTCATGATCCGCTGAAAGCCTTCGAGCTTTTCATTATCATCCTCAGGATCATAGTTGCCATCAAGGTCAACACAACCACCGTCATTCTCATCGGCCACGCCGTCACCGTCGTTATCATCGTTATCCGAGCAGGCTGGCAGCTCTTCCTTACGGACAAGCGTTAGGGTAACCTCCACATCCGCTCCGGCCGTGATCGTCTCCGCATCTGGTTCGTAGCCGTCTTTGCCGGCTCGTACCAGTCGCGTACCCGCTCGGGCCGGGAAGTGATGCGTCGACTCACCAGCCTTGTACGTATAGGTGTTACCACGGTCCTCGACGGTGATCTCCGGGTTTTCTACCGCATCTCCGGTTTCATCCACAACGTCAACACGCACCGCGGCCGCCTTCCGGTCGGCCCGGATCACGATTGCTCGGTCGGTATCCGTCGGGATAACAATGTCGCAGCTTTCTGCAAAGAACTGCGGCTCGGTACACAGCTCGATACCCTGATCCGTTCTCGGCAGGGTAATCTCACCGCTGGCGGAGCCGTCGTTGAGAACCTCACCGGTATCCGACCGGTAGAGGTCACCGGCTACCAGTGTGTCTGCACCGTCGGCGCGGATCTCGTACGTTCGGGTAATGGTTTCTCCACCATTACCATCGTCATCCTGTTTGGCCAGGGTAACGGTCACGGTACCGTCCGTATCGAAGGAGATAACCCGTGCCGTTGGCTTATGGCCGTCGGCCTGAATGCAGACGGTCAGGGTTGTGTTGGCTTCTCGTGTGATCTCAGCCGCAAGCTCCTCACCGCTGCAGCTCTTGTCCTCCAGGCTGCCAGCATAGACACTGAAGTCGGTCAGCTTATCGCCGTTCTCCGTCACCGCGACGATGGTTTTTTGTACCATACGAATTTCCGATTCGGTGGGACCATTGCCTTTACAAGAAGCAAGAAAAAGAGTAGTAAAGACACCAAGTAGCAGCCATTTCTCTATAGAGAAAGAAAACACAAGCATATTAATGAAGGATTATAAGTACCTATGAAAAGTTTATATCATATTATTCAAAAAAGTGCCTATTGACAAAGATTTGATCTTATTTAATTCTTGAACTGCCTGATGTCTCCAAGAGTGATAGTTCATTAGTTGATTATTATGTTCCGTTCCTTGCAGAATGATTTTGGCATTACAAAATCTCTCTCCTAATAAAAATTCCTGTGTAGAGAACTCGTGTAGAACTGTCCTCTCCCGAATCTCTGATTAATTTCCCCCGGTTAGACCCGGTTATTTGAACGAAGATTGAATCAACGATGTCTTTCTATTGAAAATCTCAACCTCAACTGAAAATCAGGAAACAGGAACCGCATGTATCAGCTGAATCAAACGCAGACCCTGCAAGCCCCGATCGAAGAGGTATGGCGGTTTATTGCTCATCCGGCCAACCTCAACAAGATCACGCCCCCGGAACTCAATTTTGTGATCACTTCTCCCGTTCCGGATACCATGCACAACGGCTTGCTGATCCGGTACGAGGTGACGCTTCCGCTGCTGGGAGTATCAGACTGGGTGACGGAGATCAAACATATTATCCCCAGCCGGCAGTTTATCGACGAGCAGCGGATCGGCCCGTATCGCTTTTGGTACCACTTCCACGGGCTGGAGACCACCAGTGACGGCGTGGTGATGACCGACCAGGTCTCCTATTTGCCTCCCTTCGGTGTACTTGGAAAGCTTGCAAACCGGCTGTTTATCAGGAATCAGCTGGAGTCAATTTTTGACTACCGCTACCGTGCCCTGGAAGCCCGTTTCGGTTAAAAATTCTGGATGAGGTATTTTTTGATTGCCACATTTAATCGGCGCAGCAACCTCACGACATGTCCCATTCTCAGAAGATTTAACGAGTTGAGGCTATCCACTTTCTTTTGTTACAGCCGGTTTTATTCAGACACCGATGTTTTCCGGATAAAACGGCGTGCGGCCCACAAACTTCCCAGGTATCCCATAAAGACCGAAAGCAACAGCATCGCCCCGCAGAGATAATACCAGCGCCCAAACGGCCAGGACAAGACCCCGAACTGCGGGATATATTCCGGCAGCAGGAACAGGAAAAACAGGTACATAACTCCTACGGCCGCCACTCCCGCTATCAGTCCCTGGATGATCCCTTCCACCACGAAGGGACGACGAATAAAGGCATTGGTGGCTCCGACCAGCTTCATCGCCTTGATCAGACCGCGTTTGGCATAGATGGTCAGGCGTATGGTGTTAAACACCAGGATTAAAGCGGCTAACAAGATCAACAGCCCGATCCCCCCGCCTGCAACGGCGATCGTTTGGAACCGCGATTGCAGCATCTCCAGCAGCTGCTGGTTAAATTGGACCTCCTCGACTCCCCGATACTCCTCAATCCGTTCCACCAGGACTGCTATATCACTGACTTCAGCCTCCGGATCTATACTGAGTCGAAAAGAGGCCGGCAGAAATTTCAGCTCTGCCAGCGACTCTCCTCCCGCACCAAACTCCTCTCGAAAAATGGCCGCAGCGCTGTCTTTTGAGATATAGGTAAACGACTGTACCAGGGGCTCCTCTTCCAGTTTATCCCGGAGTTCCCCGGTTGTCCGTTCATCCAGGTCTGCCAGGAACACCTCCACGTCAATCGACTGTTTCAACGCGTTGCCCACCTCGTAAACGTTATATGATATTCGCGCCAGTATCCCCAGCAAAAGGACTGCAATAAACAACGAAAAAATGGACGTAAAGGAGGCCAAGCGCGCCCGCTTGAAGCCTGCCAGACCCTCTTTAATAACGTAACCTAAACTCATGTTTTATACTTTGTATCAATAACAGCTGTTTCACCCCTTATCGGGGATGCCGCAAGATGATTTTTCCTGTTTTCAGTTGTTGAATACCGCCCGTACGCCAAACATGAACCGGCGGGGCGGCATCGGGTAACCGGCCGTCTCAAAGTAGCCGAGTTGACTAACATCGTCAAGCACATTTTCAAAGCGGAGCACAAACATGATGGAGCGCACCCGTGCGGAAATATCGACATCCAGTCGACTGTACCACGGCAGCGGCTGATCGGTGCTGGCGGGCTGCCAGTAGTCCAGGGCCGGATCGTAATGTTCGGCAAGATACTGTCTGGGAGAAAACATCCCAGACAGTCCCGCCTTCACGTAGGTAGCCCGGTTAAAAAGATATCCTTTCCAGTACGCCCCTCCCTTCAGCCAGATGCGGGTCGTGTTAAAGGCGGGTATCTCACCAGCCGGATCCAGCTGAATATTTCGATATTGCTGTACCGTGCCGGAGCCCGACAATTCAAAACGGGAATTCTCAAAATCCATGAAGCCGGTAACCGAAATTGCTTCATATCCCGGTATATTCACGAACTGGCCATCGGTATTCAGCAGGATACCATCCTCTATCTGCTTGAGCTGCCCCCTGCCCCCCACGCTGCCCCCGCTGAAAAGGCGTAATTCAGCAGATCCGTGGAGTTCCGTAATCTTTTCCGGATTCAGGTTTTCAGATCCCTCCACTCCCGATGAACTCCAGTAAAGCTGCTGCAGGGTTGCCATGCGGGTGCCGCGCGACCCTCCTCCCACAAGCTTCAGGCGGCCGCTGAAATCCAGTTCCATGTCAGCCCCGATCGAGTAGTCACGCTGTTGCCCGCGCTGCCTGAACGAAGCTCTGCCAACAGCTTTTCCCCAGGCAACGGGTTCAAACGCCGCATTTCCCGTGGCCGTCAGCTGGCTCCAGCGACCGATATCCAGGCTGGATGCCTCCCGTTCCCTGTTCGTAAAAAGCTCGTAGCGCAGCAGCCCCTCCACCCTGAATGGATTCAACTCCATCCACTTGTGCGCGTAGGCCCCGACCGAACCCAGTGTATAGCTGGTCGTATCCTCCGAAAACCGAACCAAACGCTTTTGGTTGTTCATAAACATCCCCGCCCGAAACCGCTCGGTCACAAGTGTGGAGTCGGCCGGCCGCCGGTGATAGGAAAGGGCTACCGTGGTGTTCCCTGATTCCGACCTGCCGCTCGACTGATTGGCCGTGGCGGAAAAACGATTGAAAGCAAAATTCTGCAGGTCCGGGATGTTGTAACCAAACGGTTCCCCAAGATTCCTGCTGCCGGTTAAAAAGCGCAGTTTAAAAAACTGCTTATTGTCATATTGATGATAGACCCGGGCGAATATCTGGCTGCCGGTAAACGAGGAGTTGCTGTATCCCCCCCCGCCGCGCCGGTCCCAGTAGCTCAGTTCCGCATTTGTTTTTTGGGTAAAATTTTGTGTAACCCAAAATTCAAGGGCCCGCCGGTCATATTTACTTTCATCAAAAATTAGTCTTGATCGGGGCTTGTTCACGTAATACTGTTTCAGGTGAAAGTTGCTTGTGTGGGTGATCCCCCGGTTCTGCTCATGTATGGATTCGATCTTGTGGATCGGTATCACATTCCAGTTTACGGTGCCACTTACCCGATTCTGCATCGGGATATCTTCCCAAAGCAGCTGCTGATGACGCGGTTCGTGAGCATCAATCATGATCGCATTGCTGCGACCCACCGTACCCAAACGAAAGCTAAGTACCCCGGGATCCCGATTTTTTTTAACCGTCCAGTCGGGCCAGTTTTGCCACCGCATCAGGCTGTCATTTGACACCATTTGGGCATCAATAGCCTGGTTATATTTCCAGGGAACAATCGTTATCGCGGGCTCAGGTGGACCGGAAGTGGTGTCCTGGAGCGTGGTGTCAGCAACAGCCGCGTTTACCCGGGCATTTTCCAGATCGATACCCGGAGCCAGATCAATCTGAAGGGAGTCAACAGGAAGTGAATCGATCCGGAGCGAATCAACCTGAGCCTGCAGGTCAGATACACCGGTCACGGCAACAATGAGGAGCGTGATGAGGTATGTCAGAATCTGTCGACTCAAGCCCACTCGGGTTCTAGGCCGTATGGCATCGTATCGAGGTCCAGCAGCACGCGGCGGACCATCTCCATCGCTACTGCTACGGTTCGTTCTTTGTTGACAAGCCGGTTATTGGTAAAAAGTGTGTTGAGGGCAAAATGTTTCCCGGTTGACCAAAACCCGACCCATATCGTTCCAACCGGTTTCTCATCGGTTCCCCCTCCGGGACCTGCAATTCCGGTGGTGGACACCCCGATATCGGTACCGTATTTCCTGGCAATTTGCCGGGCCATCTGCAGGGCCACCGGTTTACTGACGGCCCCGTGTTCAGCCAGCATGGACCGGGAGACGTTTAATTCATCCGTTTTGACTTTGTTGGCATAGGCAACCGTCCCTCCCGTCACGTAGTCACTACTGCCCGGAATATCCGTAAGTGTACTTGCCAGGAGTCCGCCTGTGCAGCTTTCAGCCGTCGCTATTGTCAGCTTTTTTTCCCTGAGTTTTGCGCCGAGGGCTTCACTGAGCTGCAGGTCTTTCCCTTCGCCGATAACCAGATCGCCGGCCTTTTGATAAATGTAATCGGCGACCGGCTTTATCTTTTGTTCGATCTCCTCCACTGAACGCCCGGGACTGGTAATCCTGATACGCACGCCGTAGGGGCTCGGCAAATAGGCGACTGTTGTCCCGCTTTGCAGCAGATGGTCTAACTCCCCGATCACTTCATCACTGAGCGTGCTCTCCCCGATGCCGGCCGTTACCAGGTATCTTGAGCGCCGAAACCACTGATCCTGAAGCTTTTCGCGCAACCTGGGGAGCACTTTTTCGCGCATCAGGTGCTTCATCTCGAACGGGACGCCGGGTAATACCGCCAGGCTACACCCATATTCTTCAAACCACAAGCCCGGGGCCGTGCCCTGCGAGTTGAATAAAACCTCTGCGTTTTCAGGTCTCTCGGCCTGGTGGTAATTCGATTTTGTAAACGGGATATTCCTCTTTTCGAACATCTCCTTCACAAAACTGAGCACCGACTCGTCAATTACAGTTTCCACCTCAAACAGCTGCTGGAGCGCCAGCTTGGTGACATCATCATGGGTGGGCCCCAATCCGCCGGTGGTAATAACCAGGTCGCACTGCTCCATACTTCGTTTCAGGGTTTGTTTTACCACGTCAAGATCATCTCCGATGGTATGGATCCCGAGAACCTCCACTCCCTCTTCCGTCAACAGCTGTCCAATCCAGCTGGCGTTGGTATTGACGGTGTCACCGATAAGAAGCTCATTGCCGATACTTATAATCTCTGCTTTCATAAATGGATTTGGCGATTCATGGAATGAAGAGAAAATATCAAACTCTGTACGCTTTTCGAAGCTCATATTTCATCAACAGAAAAGATTTAATTCTGTAAAACTATTACTATCTTCCCACCGTGCAACGGATACCCAACATATTAAGTACGCTGCGGATTATCCTGGCTCCCATCTTTTTGATTATGTATATCCAGGATGAAGTGGTTTGGAGATCCCTGAGTATCGCCGTATTCGCGGTAGCGGTTGTCACCGACTTTTTTGACGGGTACATTGCCAGGCTCTACGGGGCGCAAACCTCATATGGGGTATTCCTCGACCCGCTGGCTGACAAGATACTTACATTTGCAGGTTTTATCTGCTTACCTTTTATTGATGCCGACCAGTTCCCGTGGTGGGCCGTTGCACTTATTGTGCTCAGAGATCTTTTTGTAACCGGTATGCGCATGCTGGCTGATCAGCGCAATGTAGAGATGAAAACCCGCTTAACGGCCAAATTCAAAACCATGAGCCAGATGTTTTTCCTGTATATTACACTGATGGTGGGCGTTTTCATTGAAACGGATGTGATGCTCAGCGAGTTTTGCGAACAGCTGTTGGAAACGGAACTGCTGGGATGGCTTATGATCGCCATCGTTATACTTACAGTATACTCCGGGTTCGAATACGTATTTATTAATCGCGATATCTTCAAGAAAAACAACAATGCAACGACTTAAACCGATTATCGGCAGTTTTTTTAACGCCGGCTTTCTACCCAATGCTCCGGGAACCTGGGGCAGCTTTTTTGCACTCTTTCCAATCTATTTTGTCGGAGTGTATGCCCCCTGGTATGGAATCGCCCTTTTTACCGCCGTCTGCTCATTCCTTACCCTCTGGGTTTCCGATGAGTGCGAACGGGTGTGGGGCGGCGATCCCTCCCCGCTGGTTATGGATGAGTTTGCGGGACAGGGCATGGCTTTTATTGCGATCTCCTTTACGCCGGACCTGACCACAAACATACTCATCCTGATCGCAGGTTTTATCATCTTTCGCTTTTTCGATATCGCCAAACCTCTTGGAGTTGATGCCCTGCAGAAGCTGCCCGGAGGCTGGGGCATACTGGTAGACGACCTGCTGGCTGGGTTCTACGCTTTTATCGTTCTGAAAGTTCTACTTTTAATTATACTTTAACCATATTGGCTTTATAAATTATTAACAAGATTTTCTTACTTTTGAAGATTGTCCGGAGGGGGCCAAAATAAAATTAAAACTGACAGAGTTAAACTATGATAATCGACGCTTCATTTGCGGAAAAACTAGCGCTTCATCTACTGGAGATCAACGCCGTGGTACTGCGGCCGGACGATCCCTTTACCTGGGCTTCCGGCTGGAATTCACCGATCTACTGCGACAACCGCCTGACGCTTCGCTACCCGGAAATACGATCCGCAATTGCTGACCAGTTTGTTTCATTTATCGAAGAGAAATATCCCGGCGTAGACGTAATTACCGGCACTGCAACCGCCGGTATTCCCCATGCCGCATGGGTGGCCGACCGAATGGAGAAACCGATGGCCTACGTGCGCTCCAAGGCCAAAGCATACGGTATGGGCAACCAGATTGAGGGCGGAGTTGAAAAGGGCGAAAAAACCGTGGTTATCGAAGACCTTATCTCCACCGGGGGATCAGTCCTCTCGGTTGTGGAAGCGCTTAAATTTATCGGGGCGGATATCCAGGCTGTTACCAGTATTTTCACCTACGGCTTCGACAAGTCGATGGAAAAATTTAAGGATGCCGGAGTCACCGTACATACCCTTACCGACTACACCACTCTGATCGATGTAGCGGTCCAGGAAGGATTTATCGAAAAAACGGACCTGGAGCTCCTTAGTGAATGGAGGACCAATCCAGAAACCTGGCCGAAAGATGGTTGATGCTGTCTTATTCTCACAGAGGTCTTTGCACAATCGTTGTTTTGGCCAATATCGTCATTTTCGCTTCATATAATACATTCAGGTTGCTGAAAAAGAAGCCATATACCTGCCGCATGGTGCCACAGCAAATATGCTTAATTTCTTTTCAAACATTGTTATATTTACTGCTCTAAATAAAACGCAGTAAACCCAAAAAGATCACTTCTGTATTTTGGATCAACGCACATTTTATATTGAGACTTACGGCTGCCAGATGAATGTCTCGGACACCGAGATTGTAAACTCCATACTAATGGAGGAGGGTATGACGCCCGTACAGCAACCCGATGAGGCGGACATCATTTTTATCAACACCTGCTCTATCCGCGAAAATGCCGAAGACAAGGTATGGAAGCGGCTCACCGAATTCCGCTCTCTGAAAGAGGAGAAAGAGAAGCTGACTGTCGGGGTGCTGGGCTGCATGGCCGAGCGGATTCGCGACAAGATTATTGAAAAAGAACACCTGGTAGACCTGGTGGTCGGTCCCGATGCCTATCGTGATCTCCCAGAGCTGCTGACCGATGTGGACGACGGGCGCAAAGCTGTAAACACGCTGCTCTCCCTGGAAGAGACCTACGCCGATATCGCTCCCGTGCGCACCAACGACAACGGAGTCAGCGCCTTTGTAACCATTATGCGCGGCTGCGATAACATGTGCGCCTTCTGCGTGGTGCCCTTCACCCGCGGTCGCGAACGAAGTCGACCGGTGGAAAGCATTTTAAATGAGTTGCACGATCTGAGTGAGCAAGGTTATAAAGAGGTTACCCTGTTGGGACAAAATGTCAATTCCTACAATTTTGAAGGTACGGATTTCACGGAATTGATGGATAAAGCCAGCAACGTGGACCCGGAGATGCGGATACGGTTTTCTTCGCCACACCCGAAGGATTTTCCCGAAGAGCTTCTTCACCTTATCGCGGAGCGGCCCAACCTGTGCAACTATATCCATATTCCGGCACAGTCGGGCAGTACGTCTGTGCTTGAGCGGATGCGTCGCCCCTACACGCGCGAGCAATATCTTGAGCTTGTGGAAAAAATGCGCAATATCATTCCAGGCGTCTCCCTCTCTACCGATATTATTGCCGGCTTCTGCGATGAAACCGAAGAGGAGCACCGGGATACCATGTCGCTGATGGCCGAGGTTCGGTACGACCTGGCCTACATGTTTGCCTATTCCGAGCGGGGGCGAACCCTGGCGCACCGCAAATACGAGGATAATGTCCCCGAAAAGGTCAAAAAACGTCGGCTTACGGAGATCATCGAGCAACAGATGCAGATCCAGGAAGAGCGCAACAAGCAGGAGATCGGCAAACGACACCTTGTGCTGGTTGAAGGCACGAGTAAACGTTCTGATGAGCAGCTAAAGGGCCGTACGGATACCAACAAAATGGTGGTGTTTGATCGCGGAGATCTTCAGAAAGGTGAGTACGTGGAAGTCGAAATTACCGACTGCACCTCAGCTACCTTGATGGCAGATGTGATCGGTCGAAGCAGCATCAAAGAATTTAACCGCGAAATGGTGGCGGCCTGACAGTCTTTTTTCCAAAAAGAAGGTACCTTTGCGGAACCTGCTATTTTATGGAGGATTGGTTTGTACCACCGACCTTGGTGACCTTTTAACGGGAGTACAACCCCTCAGAACGGGGAATAGAGGAATTTGTAAAGCCTTCAAAGAATTAAAACATCCAGGAATTCAACATTCCTGGATGTTTTTTTGTACAATATTATTTACTGAGCCTGTTCCAACTCAATTGTACCGAGTTCATTCGTTTCGCCCACCGTTACTTCAACACCGCTTGTATCTTCAGGACTGAAATCGGTGTTGGTTGGGTCGAAAGCAACCGTATAGCTCCCCTCTTCGAGCCCTATCAGTTTAAAATAGCCATCAGTGGTGTCTGCATACGTGGTAGCCAGCGTGTCGGAACCGGCAATGGCATACACGACCGGCTCAGATTCGACCGGTGTAACGGTACCGTCTATGTTGCCGGTAACCGCCGCATTTGTGGCATTAATCACCGGCTTCAACAGGTATTCCGGGTTGGCTTGTCCTTGTCCCCGTTTGACAACCGACCGGCTGGCATCAAAATCGAGCAACAGTACATACTCCAGGTCTTCCTCTATTTCGGCGTCTACATTCAGCTTTATACCGGTTTGTGCACCACTGGGTACGAACATGCTTTTTTCTTCTCCGTCAACAACTACGCTGTGACCGTCGCTGCTCAATATCAGCCGGATCTGGTGGTAGGTTCCGGTCTCAAGCGTAGTATCCCCCAGCACCGTGTAGGCGCCGTTGGTTAATTCGAGCAGGTTATACATCTGCTGCGGTTCGCTGATCGTCATCCATCCTTCGGAATCTTCCTCCCGGTTGATCTCGACGCGTTCTACGAACACGTTTACCTCATCGTAGCTGGCCGGGGCATCGTGCATGCGTACCTCCAGCGTTCCCATACCGGAATTGGTACTCGTTCCGGATTCATCGCACCCGGAAATAAGCAGTCCCAGTCCCATTATTAACAATATTACGTGATTACGCAGTCTAGTCTGTAGCATAGCTGTAGATATATTTTTTAGAGTTATTTTGATACCGTCTGCAACAGTGTGACGAACAGCACAGGAAATGGTTACTGAATTATTGAATATTTGTTCCGACCGGTCTCGCAGGAACAAGTCAACTGTTACCGACCTGCCCCAGGTTCCTGCTGAAATACACCCATGGTTCAGGAATTTGACAAACACTCGAAAACCCTGCCTCCCAAACAGTCTGTTTATCTCCTCGCTATTGGTATGCTGATGGGTAATTTGCGAAAAAGGATCTTTACAAAACCTACTATTATGTTGGGTGGTGAGATTGTACCACCGACCTTATGGGCCTTTAAACGGTAGTATAACGCTCTCCGAACGAGGAATAGAGGGTTTGGCAAAGGTCTCTAAAAGAAAGCCTAATTATTCCCTCTCCCCTGACTCTGTCCCGGTCCCCTGTCCTGCCCCGGGTTTTCCTGCATTCCCCCTGGAACAGAGCCCGGCGGTCCGCCCCCCATATTGCCGTTAAAAAGATTTTGCAATATCCGGGATGCGGGGGTGCCGACTTGCAGTTGCTGGGAGGCTCCCTTAAGTACCCCGGCTGCCGGAAGCCGGCTCCGTTTTTGTGCCATATTGACCGCCATCGGCAGCTTCTGGAGCTCACTGCTGTTAAACCCTCCTTTAAGAGCCCGAATAACGAATGCGCGGGCGGTCCGGGGCTGCTCTGCCGCCCCGATATCCGGCAGAATGCCGATGGCCGTTATGATGTCAGAAGCGGTGGCCCTGGAAAGGATCGATTCGCTGCCCATTTCCGACAACATCTGGCTGACTGACTCCACAGGAATATCCTGGGAAATTGCCTTCGAGGAGGCTTCGATCATACGGTTGCGCACCCGCTGGTTGCTCCCCGGTCCATCGGTGCGCTCAATCATCTTTTGCACGCCGGGGTTCTGCATCCAGGGATCCACGACCTGGGCGGCCTGCTCTGTTGCGCTGTGGATTCTGTTGATTACAGAGACGATCTGCCGATCCGGCACCCCTTTAGAGAGGCCCTCCAGGGCCTTTTGGATGAGATGGTCTGCCGGCAGATTCTGCTCGGCCAGGCTCGCGGCAGGGCGGATGATATCGATTAGTTGTCCGGCCTGCATGCCCCGGCTGTCAGCCCTGGTCCGCAACTCGCTGAGAGCCGACTGTTCCATGCCGTTGTCAGTCGCCGTTTGCATGAGTTGATCGACCGCTTCCTGCTGGGCTTTAACGGGACTGATCCCGACCAGACACAGCAACTGCAAGATTAGCAAGAGTTGTAACAGCCGATCTTTTGTCAGATATTTCATAGCGTTATTGTGATTTCATTGTTCAATCAAAAGCATTGCATTTGTTCCGTCAAAACCATCGTTCACGGTGTACACGTTATCCGAAAAGGAGATCCATTCTTCCTCTTCTCCCAGAACCTTTAACACCTTGTATTCATACGCTCCGGTTTCCAGGGAAAGTTCTGCCATGTACCGGTTGTTTTCCTGCTCAACCAGCGGTATACCCGGGCGTTCCCAGTTGTTAAAATCGCCCACAAGGTATAGCTGTCCTTCACCGGCATACCGAATATACACGTGTTGCCGGCTCGCACTGTTTTGCCATTCAGGCTCAATGCGCCTCCCGCCGGACCGCCGGTCGGGCTCAAAGCTCAGCCGTACACCGCCCGCTACCTGTAGATCCCGAAGACTACCGGCTGAGGCCCCCGACTGGTAGTGCAGCCCTTCAGCGTTCAGAAACAGTGATACCCGATTGCTGACGGGATAGCTGCCCTCAATCCCCAGTCGAAACAGGCGATTGGTCTGTTCCACTGTTTCAGAGCCGCCTGCAGATCCTCCCACAGGTGGAAATCCACTGCCTCCATCCGGCGCCGTGGCGGTGAATTCATTTTGGTATTGCTCAAGTCCCGCCGTCAAACGAAGTTGTGCACCTCCCTCAAACAGGCGGGCGACACTTACCGTGCTTCGAAATCCTTCTCCCACTGAAGGCAGTGTTTCCAGGCTGCCATACAGTCCCGCCGACAGCTGCCACCGGAAGCTGGGCCATGTTTCAAATTCAACGGCATAGATACCGGTCTGATCTTGAGAGTTCACCCGGGTGCTGTCCACCACATAATTGTCGTACTGCCGGTAACTCGTACCGGCTTTTATCCTTAGGCTTGAAAAAGGAGTAATATGCCAGCTCAAAGCCGGCTGAGCCCACCAGAGAGTACGACTGAACGAGGAGCTGAAATAACTGCCGCCGGTTTCAATGCCCCCCGTCAAATTATCTGACAATGATCGACGGTAATTGGCCATTCCCAGAAATCCCTTCCAGGTATCATCATTCCCAAAATATGGCTCCCATACGGCGTTGCCGGTAAATTCTGCCACATTTTTTTCATCAAACCAGGCTGTTTGCCCCATGAGCGAAACCGTGCCATAGCCCGATTCAACCGAGCGGTCCCACTCGGAAAAGTAGGGATTCAGGTAGGTATTGGAAGAGAATCCCACCCGGGAATCGAAATACAACACCGTCTGCCACTGCTGGGCATGGGCCCGCCCCGCTATAAAAAATAATACCGCCATAGCCAGGAATATGATTCTCATAAGTAGATTACAGCATTTTTATTGCCAAATCCGTCTTCACGGTGCATCGGGGCCAGCGGATCGGTTACCCACTGCTCCCCGTTTTTAACAAACATGTAGCGATGCTCGCCCCGGTTCATCGAAACAAGACCCGTCCACACGGTTTTTCCGTTCACCTGCTCTTTGGTGAGCGGCTGCGGCTCCCAGTCATTAAAATCACCGGCCACCGCCACAGAACGAGCTGTTTCATCGATATACACAAAACGGGTCCAGACCTGGTCTACCGAGGCCGAAATTTCCCGCACCGTTTGTCCCGAGGCCAGCTCCCGGTCGGGCGACTGCTGCTGCCCCAGATACGGGGGAACGACCAGTAAAACCGCCAGAACCAGCAACAATACCATCGTATAGGCCGGTCTCCACTGGATCGGCCGGGGACGCCAGAGCCACTCAACCCAGGTGCTGTGCTCCTCCGCCTGTTTTGACGTTTCAGCAACAGGAGCTGAATGTGTTATCTGTTTCATAACCCTGTCGCTGAATCCCTCCGGAACCTCGAATGATGAGGGATCCCGCCCGTCCCGAAATGAATGCCGGAGTTTTATCTCAAAACGAAGCAGCGATCTCAATTCCTCGTCATCCGCGATCAGATGCAGGATTTTCCGCTCTTTTTTCCCGGGGAGTTCCCCATCCAGATAGTTCCTGAAAAGTTCCTCTTTTTGTGCATTCATCACAATTGACCTTTGGTTTCAAAATATTCCTTCAACGCTTTTCGCGCCCGGTGAACCCGTACTTTCAGGGCGCTCTCCGAAACATCCATCCGTTTTGCCATCGCCCGGTATGTCATGTCATCCCTGTATTTGTACAAAAACGCCTGCGCATACTCTTCTGATAAACGGGCAAGTCCTTCATCCAGCAGCTGGTTCCACTCCTCCTGCTCCAGTTGTTGGTCCGGGGTTTCGGTTGTAGCCATCATCGCTTCCAGCTCATATTCATCCATTTCGCTGAACTGCTTGTTGTGCCGCCTCACATTCCTGGCGTAATCGCGGCAATGATTCTTGGCAATCATATACAGCCAGGAAGAAAATTTGGAATTCATATTAAAAGAACCGAGTCGTTCATAACACTTAACAAAAATCTGCTGTGCCAGCTCTTCTACTACCTCTTCATCCGTTACAAATTGGCGAACAATGTGAAAAACCATCGGGGCATACCGGTCTACGAGTAGTTGATAGCGCTGTACCTCTCCGTCCAGGATTTTTTCTACCAGTTCAAATTCTTTGCCAGCTTGCTCCATCAATACTCAATTTGTTACGCTATCAATGCTCATAAATGAGGCCTTTGCCCCCATTAATTGACTTAACACCTTCGCTACAGGTAGTAGCTATTTACTTATTAAGTGAGGGCTTTGCAAAATCCTCATTCTGAGGGAGTTGTACTCCCGTTTAAAAGGTCAACAAGGTCGGTGGTACAACCAACTTCCACCAAAATAGCAGGTTCTGCAACCTTTTGATTCTGATAACTTATCTTTGTGCCTTTACAGCTAACTCCGTTGCAGGCTATATTAAAACTACATCAGCAAAACCTGGATGTCCCTGAAACGGGAACCGGTTAAGAACAACTTTCCGCTTCTTGTAAGATAGGACGATCAACCAAGGAAAACGTTACTGAATTTATCAAAACAACCCGGTTAACAGTTGAATTAACCACTTGAAATCGCCATACTTGAATGCGTATGAACATCTCTTTTGAAACTTTTTTCCTGCAGAAAATTTTTATTTAAACAAACGAGAACTATTTATCCTAATCACAATTAGTACATTTTGGCTACTAAATCATTTGATGACATTTTAAACAAACTTGCCCCCCTGGTAGAGCAGTCGCGGGAGATGAAAGAGATTCTGCTCGCTAACCTCGTGATGCTCGGGGAGATACCTGCTCCCACTTTCGAGGAGGAGGAGCGTATAGAATTCCTATTGAATCGCTTCAAGGAGGCCGAGCTCGACAAGACCTCGGTAGATGAGGTGGGAAACGGCATCGGTATGATTGAAGGTGAAGTGGGCGAAGAAAATATCCTGATCGTTGCCCATGCCGATACCGTCTACTCCAAAAAAACCGA
Organism: Halalkalibaculum sp. DA384; assembly: GCF_043951955.1. Classification (NCBI taxonomy): domain Bacteria; kingdom Pseudomonadati; phylum Balneolota; class Balneolia; order Balneolales; family Balneolaceae; genus Halalkalibaculum; species Halalkalibaculum sp. DA384. The sequence continues at coordinate 44,603 of NZ_JBINJE010000015.1, forward strand.
TCACACCCTGACGGTTCAGCCCGATACTGTTACCGGGGCCGGTGTCGCCGACAACAGCCTGGGGCTGGCCGTACTTGCCACGCTTCCCTTTTTCCTTGATAAGTTTGATATCACGCTGAAGCAGAACCTGTTCCTGATGGGTGCCACCCGCAGCCTGGGCCGGGGAAATCTCGAGGGGTTGCGTTTCTTCCTTTCCAATGCCGACCGGCCGGTTAAAGTGGGGATCGGCCTGGAGGGAGTTGAGCTGGGACGTCTCAGTCACACCTCCATCGGCATGCAGCGCGGGGAGATCACCTGCAAAGTGCCTGAAGAGTACGACTGGTCGCGTTTTGGTGATGCCAGCGCCATCCTGACGCTTAACGAGGTGATCAACAAGATAAACGGCATTCGCCTGCCCCAGCGGCCGCGCACCAGCATCGTGATGGGCTCCATTGAAGGTGGAACTTCGTTCAATACAACCGCTCTGAAATCGACTCTCGGTTTCGAGATACGGTCGGAATCGGCGCAGCTGGTCAGCGACATCAACCGGGCGATCCATGAAATTGTAACCGAAGTTTCCTCCAAAAGCGGAGACACGATTGAGCTCGATATTTTCGCCGAACGCGAGCCGGGCGGAATCCCCTTTTCGCACCCGCTCATACGCCGGACGAGGGAGATCATGGAGGAGCTGGAAATCGAATCGCGTCCCGGTCCCAGCACGTCGGAACTTTCCGCCTTTATCGACCATGATATCCCCGCCATTACGCTGGGACTTACCCACGGCGACCAAATTCACGAAGTAAACGAGAACATCGAAATTGCCCCTACTTTCAAGGGAATTGCCCAAGTAATCGGCACGCTGCTAGCAATTGACGGAGGTTACTGTGAAGAAGATTAAGAACTGGATTAAGAATAATACCTATCACCATTCCCAATTTTGGGATCTCAAACAACTCGTGGAAAAAAAGGAGGAGCAGGATCTGACTATCTCTCTCTGCCTGCCCACCCTGAACGAGGAGAAGACGATCGGCAAGGAGGTGGTGATCTTCAAGTCGGAGCTGATGGACCGATACCCGCTGCTGGATGAAATAGCGGTGATCGATTCCGGTTCCACGGATAAAACGTTGGAGATCGCAGAGGGATTTGGTGCCGACACGTACCTGGCAGACGACATTTTGCCCAACCTGGAAACCAAAAAAGGGAAGGGCGAGAACCTCTGGAAGGCGATATACCAGCTCAAGGGTGATATCATCGTGTATGTAGATGCGGACATCAGCAACATTCACCCACGCTTTGCCTACGGCCTGGTGGCCCCTCTTATTCAGCGACAGGAGATCCAGTACGTGAAAGCGTTCTACGATCGACCGCTGGCCGTATCCGGCGGCATTCGTCCCTCGGGTGGCGGGCGCGTGACCGAAATTTTGATCCGTCCCCTGTTTTCCCTGTTTTTCCCGGAACTGACCGGTATCATCCAGCCGCTCTCCGGTGAATATGCAGTCCGGCGCGAGGTGCTCGAACAGATTCACTTTCCGATCGGCTACGGTGTGGAGACCTCCCATCTCATCGATGTGTACACCAGGTACGGGCTCGACGCTTTTGCCCAGACCGACCTTGACCAGCGGATTCATGAAAACAAGCCCACGCGCGCGCTCGGCAAGATGGCTTTCGGCATTCTGCAGACCTTCATAAAGCGGGCCAAGGCGCTGGATATCATCGAAGATATTGCCGATCACGAGACAATACTGCGGCAAACCCAGGCAGTGGAAGACTCCTACGGTCAGGAGGAGATCGAGATTGTGGAGGAAGAACGCCCCCCCATGATCGAGATTGAGGAATACCGGAAAAAATTTGACCGCAACCCCGAATAGTTCTCATCCCAACGGCATATCCTTCTCGCTGCATTTCGCGGAGAAAGGAGAACCATACCGGTGTGGTCGTGTTGGATCAAAACATCTGCAAACACTAACTCCTAATCTGTTTAACCGATGGACAAGGCGTTGCTAATCAGTCGTATCCGCGATCTTTCTTCTCCCATGGACCCCGTTCCAACGGAACAGCAGGCCCGGCTGCAGTCGCTTTCTGGTATCCACTCCGTGGCGTTCGATTTTTATGGCACCATGTTCCTCTCGGGCGTGGGGGATATTGGCATCGATGAGGAACAGAACACAGAAAGCGTAGAGTTGTTCGGGCAGGCGTTGCAGGATACCGGCTTTACCCTGCGGGACGAAGAAGCACCGCTTACCGGACTCAAAACGTTTGACCGGGCGATCCGGGAGTATACAGAACTGCAGCAGTCCCGCGGTATAGATTATCCTGAGCCGGATATCGTGCTTATCTGGCATGAAGTGCTGGAGCACCTCATTGAAAACGATCTTGTAGAAGGAGCGCTTGATCGCGCAACAGCACAACGCTTTGCCGTGGAGTATGAATTCCGGTTCAACGCTGTATGGCCGGTTCCCGGTTTGATGTCAACCCTTGAGTCGCTTCGGGAAAAACGATATATCCTCGGTATTATCTCCAATTCCCAGTTCTATACTCCCCTGGCGTTCCAGGCCTTGACAAATCGGGAGCTCACTTCAGTCGGCTTTGATAAGGATTTGCGGGTATGGTCATACCAGGCCAGTGTCAAAAAACCCTCTACCCATTTTTATGAACGCTTTGTGGAGGCCCTGAAGAACAAACACAACTTGCAGCCGGAACAGGTGCTCTATGTGGGCAACGACATGCTCAAGGATATTATGCCGGCCTCCGGGCTGGGCATGAAAACCGCGCTGTTTGCCGGCGATGCCCGCTCATTGAAGCTCCGGCCCGAGGATCCACGCTGTGCCGATGTCAAGCCGGACCTGCTGATCACCAACCTGGGGCAGATTACGGAGTGCCTGGGGATGGCCGTCTGAAAATGGGAGAAACATAACGACATTGCGCTTAACGCGCGCGCGAATTGGTGTTAATTCATCTCCAGTTTAGTATTTGTCGCCAGTACCCTTAATACGAGCAGGCCAGGGCGAGGCGCGGCCCCTCCTTGAAGCTTATAATAAATAATTACCCGATTTTGTATTTCAGCATTTCCAATCCATCAATGAACCGAAAGTCTTTTCTGTTCTTAGATAACAAAGGAATATCAAGAAATAGGGCAGTGGATGCTATGAACATATCTGGAATTAATACTCCATGGCTCAACCGGTAGTTTTCAAAAAATTCAACCGCTGTTTGAGAAACTGAGCTGTCGAGTTGAATAATTTCAAAGTCAATTAAGAACTCTTGTAGAGATTCAAATTCAGGTCTCGGTAAATTATTTGGTATAACAATATTTTGAGCTGATTTCCCCTCTGCCTTTTATGTGAGTACCCCTTACAGGTTAGTCTCAAAAATCTTGCAGCGAGGTTTTTGCTTCTCATCACCTTTCAGTGTGCGGTCAACCATAACCATTCGGATTTACCGGATGCTGATATTGCAGATTAACCACAGCGTAGTTGTTCAAACAGCATCTCCACATGATCTATCCGTGTAGATTGGCCTGATCGATGGTATCCGCGTACTCCAGTAACGGCCGAAATCCGGGCTAGGAAGAAGTATCCCTTAAAATTTTCTGGGCCTCGTCCAGCATATCAGTCCATTTCTCTTGCTCTGTATCAATATTCGGAAGTGCTTTATACGCCTTGTAGACGGCAGCATAATATCTTTTTTCGCGCTTGTTGCCTTCTTTCATCCTGTTTTCAGAGGGCGTTCCGTCAAAAATGATCCGCTTTTTAACCTCCTGTAACAGCTGTCTCCGCGTCTTCTGCCCGGAGTTCCCCTCCTCTTCCATAAGTGAACCTACCTGGGCAACATACCACTCCAATCGCTCATCAATCGATTTATTCATCCATTCTTCTTTTGTCATTACTTCAGATAACCTTGTTCAACTTACTGTTCATATCAGTAATATAGTTACAGCAAATATGCGGGGTGTATTATTCCATGACGACACAAACCCGGGAAAAGGAACTGATCCCTAAGGCCAGCCGATGTATTACATTTGATATCGGATCTGAATCCTTTTCAACAGCTTTTACAGCCCGAAATTAATCGGAAATTAACTCCCGTGCGGATGCTCCCGGAATCCAGGGCGCACAGACCCGCTGTCATTGAGCCATGCAATCCACTAAAAGACCACTTAGCTACGCGCTGTTAATTTTGACAATCAATTTTGCCGGCTGTTCCGGGAACCTCTTTGATATACACGGGGAGAACGACGACATCGCTGTGGAGGTTACCGATAACGCACTGCTTGTTCAGAACAGGTTTTTAGAACCGATCTACTATTTTGCCGTTGAATCAAATCTATCTATGCTGATACTTTGGGCGCCCATCTCTTCAGACAGTAACCGGATCGATCCCCTTCACACGGTCAAGATCGAGTTCAACGATGTCTATGGGTACGCCCCGGGAAATCGCATCTTATTTTACCACTGGCACGGAGAAGACCCGGATCAAGGCGAAATACTGAGCAAAACCATCGATACGGGTTGAAATCAATCTCCCTCCGGCGGTACCAGCCAAACTGTTTCAAAAGGTTCCAGCAAAAGCGTGCCATCGCCACCCCGCTCGCTGTCGCTCAAAAGATCCTTCCACGAACGCTGAGATGGGGGAAGCGGCAGCAGCTCGCGGTCCACACTCAACGAATCTCCGGTAACATTGCTGACCGCAACAACAGCCTCGCTTTCGTCCAGGGCTGTTCGCTTTATTACAAACAGGTTGGCTCCGCAGTCATATACCTTCTGCGGCGCATCGGGATGGAAAGCCGGGTGTTCTCCCCGAACCCGGAGCATCTCCCTGTATTTCTGCATAACCTGGTGCGTGGTGGTCGATTCATCCTCCAACCGGTCGACCAGCTCTTCATACTCCCACTGCATTCGGTTGATAGCTCGTTTATGTCCCGTTGATACGGCTTCCCCGGTGTTGTTCTCGGTCGCTGTAAGATTGTGGAAATAGATCCCCGGCACCCCTTTAAATGCCAGCATAATGGCCTGCGAGCAGAGGTACCGCTTCACCTGTACTGTCTTTTCTTCGGTACCCGGAACGGAGAACGCGTCGAAATAGGTGATGTTCAGCTCGTAGGGACTTTCACTGCCGTCCTCGTTTTTTTTGTACGAGACAAAACCTTCCCGCTTAAATACCTCCTCAATCATAACGTCAAATTCCTCGTCGGGAACCAGTCCCTCCAGCGGGCGAACGCCGATGCCATCGTGCGAGGCTGTAAAATTCATGAAATAGCACCCTTTTTTAACCCCCTCAAGCCGGGAGGCCCACTCGGTCAGATATCGGGAATTTTCCGTTAAAATGGCATGCAAAAGCAGCGGTGGCAGGCTGAATTGATACACCATGTGGGCTTCATCCTCTCCGTTGCCGAAGTAACTTATATTCTCCTCGTGTGGCACATTTGTTTCCGTAACAAGCGTTACGTGCGGTGCCACCTCGTCAACCAGGGTACGAAACAGTTTTACCACTTCATGCGTCTCAGGCCGGTGAATACAGTTGGTGCCAAGCTGTTTCCACAGGTACGCGATCGCATCGAGCCGCACAATCTGTATGCCCTTTGAAAGGTAGAACAGGAAAATATCGAGGTATTCAAAAAGAACATCCGGATTGGAAAAGTCGACATCCACCTGGTCCTCGCTGAAGGTGGTCCAGACACAGCGATTCCCCTTGTCGGTCTGTACCGGCGTCAGCAGCGGGGAATTGCGGGGACGGGTTACCTGCGAGATATCAAGATCCGGATCGACATCGATAAAATAATCTTTGCCCGGTCTTCTGTTCTCTTTAAAATTTTGAAACCAGTCGCTGTACCGCGAGGCGTGATTGATCACCAGGTCGCCCATCAACCGGTACTTTTCTGAAAGCTTCCCGATATGATCCCAGCTGCCAAGGTCTTCCCGCACCTTCTTGTAGTCGATGACCGAGAATCCCCCATCGGAAGAGCTCGGGAAAAACGGGAGTATGTGAACCGAGGTCACGGAATCACCCACGTACCGTTCCAGAAACTCATGCAGAATTTTGAGGCGCGGTTCTGCGGGACGGTTAAGGTCCCGCAGCACATCGCCATAGGTGATCAGGATCGAGTCCTTCTCGGACCATTTGTCGCGGTCGGTCTCCGGAACATCAATTTTGGGCTTGTACTCCCGGATCATCGACTTGAGTCGTTCTACACACGCCCCGGCTTGCTCTTCACCGTAAATTTTTCTGAAGTGCGATGCAAAATCGTTATGTAGTTCCAACTGTTCTGTATCGTTTTTTGATATATCGGCCAATATCAGAGATTCATTTTCGGTTCAAATCAATTCCAAATTTAAGAAATTGATTTTTAAAAGTAAGGGGGATTAAAGCGGCTATTCCGACTGGTATCTGCGCTTATGTAATCCTGTTTGGCAAGTAGAATATCCGGCAAAAAAATTGGGCTCCGAAAGAGTTATGCATCCCCCATCAGGAATGCTTAAATTTAAGCTTTAGCATTCTCAGGGATCGTAAAATTTTAACCGTACACAAGCTTAATGGACCGCGAAGCATTTCAAGAACGATTCGGACTCATCGGTGAATCTACTGCGCTCAAACAGGTTATCGACAAGACGGTTCAGGTTGCCGATACCGATATTACCATCTTATTACAGGGCGAAAGCGGCGTCGGCAAAGACGTTACAGCCCGCGCGATCCACGCCATCAGCAAGCGTAAAAACAACGACCTCGTAATCGTAAACTGCGGGGCGATACCGGAAGGCATCATCGAAAGCGAGCTGTTCGGCCATGAACGAGGTGCTTTTACCGGAGCCCATGAGGCGCGAGAAGGATACTTCGAAAAAGCGAACGGCGGCACCATTTTTTTGGATGAGATCGGGGACACCCCGAAGAATGTACAGGTTAAACTGCTCCGCGTGCTGGAAAGCGGCGAATATTTTCGGGTGGGTTCAAGCAAACTGAAAAAGACCGATGTTCGTGTTATCGCCGCGACCAATAAGGATCTTTGGGAGCACGTACAAAATGGTGAATTTCGTGAAGATCTCTACTACCGACTCGATACGGTCAAGATCAAGCTGCCGCCGCTGCGCGAACGCCCCGATGATATCATCCCGATTTTCCGCAAATTTGTAACCGAATTTTCCGCTAAATATGACTCCGTGTTCAAGGGGTTTTCTGACGAGGCGAAGGAGCTGTTGACCTCCTATCGCTGGCCGGGTAATGTGCGGGAGCTGCGGAACGTGGCAGAACAGCTGGTAGTGCTGGAAAAATCTCAGTTTATCGACACCGAAACCCTGAAAAAATACCTGAAAGGTCGCCAGCATGCGGGATCGCCCGACAACCTGCCGGTGCTTTCCGGCGATTCCAAGCAGTCCGGCGGACCGGAGTCTTCTTTTGGAAAAGCCGATCGCGAGCTGGTCTACCGGGCGCTTGTTGAACTGCGAAGCGAAATCAGCGACATGAAAAAGATGCTTGCCACCTTTCTCTATGGTACCTTCTCCGGCCGCCAGCTCAAGGCGTTGCCCCAAAATATCCAGAGCGAGGTGGAACACTCCAATATGTCGGATATCGATTTCGGTGACGAGCCGGAAGAAGCCGGGACCCTGGGCGTGCAGAACTTTGCCGAAGCCGATATTTCGGAAGAGGATGAACCTGAAGAGGAGATTACCACTGAATTTCAGCGGTTTTTTAATGGAGATCGCATCCCCTCGATCGAAAAGACAGAGCAGTTCCTGATTGAACAGGCATTAAAAAAATTTGACGGCAACCGCCGCAAAGCGTCTGAAGCGCTGGGAATCAGCGAGCGCACGCTCTACAGGAAACTGGACCAGTATGGACTTGACTAGCCCCCAATGCACTACAGCTTCTTCAATGATGAATAACGATAAAACAGCTGTCTCTTCTACCGTTCAACTACCCGACGCCTCGGGGCGGCCGAAGTACATTCCGGACCGCATGCGGAAGATCGTTGTTCTCCTTATGCTCTGTATCCTGCCCTTTTCCCTTGCGGGATGCTACAGCTACAGTTTTACCGGTACCTCCATCCCCGAGGGGGTCAACTCCATCTATATACCGTTTTTTGCCGACCAGTCGAACAGCAGCATCGGCAATTTGAGCGATCAGCTTAACCAGGTGCTCATTGAGCGGTTTGTCAATCAAACAAGACTGCAGCTAGCCAATTCCAGAAGCGATGCCGACGCGGTTCTCGAGGGACAGATTATAAACTACACCAACCAGCCTTTTAGTGTTACCGGAGAGGAGGAGACTTCCCAAAACCAGGTGACCGTCACGGTGCGTGCCACCTATCAATATACCAGTGAAGAGCAGCCGGAATGGAATCAGCAGTTTTCGGGGCAGGCTACCTACGATCCCAACGAGAATCCGATTGAAGGCGAAGAAATTGCCGCCGCTGAAGCGATCGAACAAGTGGTCAATAACATGTTTAACGACGCAGTCAGCGACTGGTAACATCAAACGTAGATCCGGATCTCAAAATATGTTGATTGTTATCTGATGCTGTTTGTATTATTGGGATCCCTTGTATTGCCGTTGGGAGGTGAACAACTGTATTTCCCGGCATAAGACATGCTCCACCCGGCCTGTGAGATTATAACTATCGACTCAAACAATCATACCCCATGGCGGATTTTCCTTTCAACATACCACAGTCACTTGCTACCTATGCCGAGCAGTTTGAAGATGATCCGCTGAAAAGTACGAACAGGCTCAAAAAACACCTCGAAAGCCGGGGACCGGATGCCGTCGGGCACTTCCTGCTGGCCTGGTTCTACCACCTCAAGGGACGCAGCGACCTGGCTGTTGAGCAGGCACTGAAGGCGAAGGCGTATGCCCCGGGCAGCCCGTTCCTGGAAAAATTGCACTATTATATGTCTCATCCAGACACCTTTGCCGCCTGGACACCTGAGCATATTTCTGAATATTCATCCCAAAAATACCGGCCACAAAAAGGACCTGAACCGATTTTAGATCTCGACAACTTGATTGCCCGGTTATCAGAGGTTGACTCCGAACCTATCTCCATATCGGAACGTGAAACCAAACTCAGATCTCACCCGGTCAGGTCAAAAGACGAGGATGAGGTTGATGACATCGCCTCTGAAACGCTGGCAAAAATTCATGAAACGCAGGGAAAAACCGAAGCTGCAATCCGTACCTACGAACGCTTAAAACGGCTGAATAGCGACAAAAAAACGTACTACGATGAGCAAATCGAACGCCTGAAAAAGCAGTTGAACGCATCAGACGAAGAGGAGTAACTTCTCTCCTGCTATCCTTTTATAAACGGGTTGTTCGCCTTTTCATGGCCCACTGTTGTTTTAGGTCCATGTCCCGGGTAGATCTCCGTGTCGTCTGGCAGACTGTAGAGTTGCGTTCTGATGGAATGTTCCAGCGTGTTGAAGTCGCCCTTGTAAAGATCCGTGCGACCGATCCCCTCCCGGAAGAGTGTATCGCCCGCTATGAGCTTTCCCTCTACTGGCAGGTACAGCACAACGTGGTCGGGCGCGTGTCCCGGTGTGTACCGCACATCAAAAGTAAATGGACCCAATTTCCAGTTTTCTGATATCGGCAGCCGGCTCGGAACTGTCTCAATCGGTTCCACGTCAAAACCAAACATCTGGGCCTGGGAGGAATAGTTTTCCCACAGGTAGCGGTCTTTGTCGCTCAGGTAAACCGGAACCTCGAACTCCTTCAACACCCGGTTTAAGCCCAGAATGTGATCGACATGAGCGTGTGTTAATACGATTGCCTGCAGCGTCCCGGATTGACTTGCCAGCTCTTTTTTGCACTCGTTGAATTCAGATTCCTCATAAAATCCGGGATCAACAAGGATCGCTGCATTATCCCTTGTCAGCAGGTATGTGTTTTCGGCAAAGGGTCCGACGTTGTATTGGTATAGCTGCATTGTTCAGTTATGTATTGATCGGTGCGGGGTATAAGTGGACGGGGTTATTCTTCCGGTTCGGCCAATAAAAAAAGGATGCAGAAACGAGTCCTGCACCCTTCAGTATCGCTCTGAAATAGAAAACCTAATCTTTGTTGCCGTAGCGCTTGTGGAAGCGGTCGATACGGTCGGCTTTTTTCTGAACTTTCAGGTTGTCGGTATAGAACGGATGGTTTTTGGAATCGACTTCGCTGCGGTAAACGCCATCTTCGGTGTCAAGCGTGCTGCGTGTCTTGAATTCGCTGCCATCACTCATAACAACCGTAATTTCGTGATAGTCGGGGTGAATTCCTTTTTTCATGATTGTAAAACTCTTTTTGCCTTTGATTTTGAGTGGTCAAATATACGAGGAACTGACGGGTTATGCAATGCCGGGAAGGCACTTACCCATGGCAACAGGGAACAGCTCGCACTATTATGCTGATATGTTACCGACAATAAAAGGTGCCAATGTTTCACCAGGAAATGTGTTCCGCATCATGGCGAACAAAATGGCCGGTACGCAGAGAGAAGTTCACAAACGCCTGCTGCCAGGTTAAAAGCGATCCGTTCAACGGTCTTCTTTATCCTTAGCCGTTTTGACCGGGACGCTACGTACCGGTAACGGCCTTTATCCCGGATAAATCGACTTCTTGGCTGCCAGCAGCGTATTTTTCATCAGCATGGCTACAGTCATGGGCCCCACCCCGCCGGGAACGGGGGTTATCCAGCTGGCTTTTTCCCTGACGCTCTCGAAGTGGCAGTCGCCCACCAACTTGTAGCCTTTTTCACGGGTTTCGTCCGCCACGCGGCTTATCCCCACATCAATCACCACAACGCCCTCCTTGACCATCTCTCCCTTGATCAGGTTGGGCTGGCCGGCCGCAACAATAATGATATCGGCCGCAATCGTATGCTGGGTAAGATCCTTGGTATATTTATGGCAGATGGTAGTAGTGGCTTTTCCCTCGGAATGCTCGCGGGAAAGCATAATTGAAACGGGGGTTCCCACGATATTGCTGGCCCCCACCACCACTGCATGCTTGCTCTTGGTAGGTATGCTGTAATATTTCAACAGCTCAAAAATACCGGCCGGGGTACACGACCGAAACGTGGGTTGTCCCACGGCCAGCCGTCCCACATTCATCGGGTGGAATCCGTCCACATCCTTCCGGTAGTCGATCGACTCGATGACATCGTGCGACGACAGGTGGCTGGGAAGGGGGAGCTGCACCAGAATACCATCCACATCATCATTTTGATTGCACTGGCGGACCGTTTTCTTAAGCTCTTTGGCAGAGACCGTGTCGGGGAGTCGCAGGGTGTCGGTTTCAATACCCACTTCCTTGCAGGCTTTCGTTTTCGCCCCGATGTAAGTGTTGGAGGCCGGATTATTTCCGATAAGAATAGCTTGTAAAAATGGCGGGCGATGGCCCTCGTCAACCCAGTCTTTTACATCCTGGCGGACTTCATCCCGGAGTTCTGATGCAACCTTGCTGCCGTCAATAATTTTTGCTGACATTAAACCTCTGTTAATTGTTTTGATTATGGGTACTAGAGACCTTTACAAAACCGTTGTTTTGGCGAACCTCTGTATTTTCGCGAATTTGAAATCCTCACATATAGCAAATAAGCTCCGGGGTCAAATTCGCTCAAGCGTTTACTGACCAAAACCCCTGGTTTTTCAAAGCCCTCTACTGATAAAAAAATGGATTATATTGCTGATTTAGCTTTATCGCACGTTTGTACAAAATACGGATTCAACCAGAAATTCAGCTTTTCCCACCATTAGCCTATTCTATAATACCGGCGCACCTTTCGCAGAGGTGAAAATAGTTTTACCGTTCGATATCATATTTTTTCATTTTGGTATACATGTGGCTTCGCTGAATGTCGATCGCTTCGGCTGTCTGGGAGATGTTCCAGTCGTTTTCTTCCAATTTTCGGACCAAAAATAATCGTTCTGCAGCTTCTTTGAAATCCTGAAATGTCTGGTTTTCCCGGATGAGATTCTCCTCCCGGCGGTTCGTGGTGGTATGCCGTGCAGAGGCCATCTGAGCCACGTCATCCTTCGTAATCGCAGAATCATTAACCAGCAATCCCAGCCGCTCCACCGCATTTTGAAGTTCACGAACATTGCCGGACCACGGAAGCGTTGCCAGTTCTTCCAGGGCCTCCCCGGTGAATTCAATTCCGGAAAATACGATATCCTCGTCGGCCAGCTGCCGGAGGTAATGTTGAGCGAGCATTGGGATATCTTTTCTTCTTTTTCTGAGTGGCGGCACATGGATCGGCAGCACATTGATCCGGTGATACAGATCCTCCCGGAAGTTGCCCTCTTCAATCTCTTCCACCAGTTCCTTGTTAGTTGCCGCAATCACCCGCACATCCACTTGAATCTTTTCGGTGCCCCCTACCCGGGTGACCGTATTTTCCTGGAGGGCACGCAGTACTTTGGCCTGCGCATCCATGCTCATATCGCCAATCTCATCCAGGAAAAGCGTGCCGCCGTCGGCCTGTTCAAATTTTCCGATTCGCCGACTCGTTGCCCCCGTAAACGCCCCTTCTTCATGACCAAAAAGCTCGCTTTCGAGGAGTTCACCGGGAATCGCCGCACAGTTAACATCCACAAAAGTCCCCCCGCATCGCCTGCTTTTTTCGTGAATCCAGCGGGCTACCAGCTCTTTACCCGTACCATTTTCGCCGGTGATGAGAACCCTGGAGTTTGTGGGGGCCACCTTGTCAATGGTTTGCTTGATCTGGCATATAGCCTCACTTTCCCCGATAATTGGAGGCACCTGCGGCAGCCTGGAACGCATATTCCTGTTTTCCTGCTGCAGGTTGTGCCGTTCAATAGCGTTTCGCACGCTCACCAGCAGGCGATTCAGGTCGGGTGGCTTCTCAATAAAGTCGAAGGCCCCCAGCTTGGTCGCCTTCACAGCGATTTCGATGTTGCCATGTCCCGAGATCATTATAACGGGAAATTCATGGTCTTCATCCCGGATGGCCTGCAGCACCTCCATGCCATCCATTCCCTGCATCTTTATATCCAGCAGCAACAGGTCGGGCTGCTGCCGTTCGATTCGTTCGAGCGTATCGGGGCCGCTTTCCGCCTCCGAAACGGTATATCCCTCAAACTCCAGGATATCCCTAAGCGAGTTTCGAATGCTCTTCTCGTCGTCGGTTACCAGGATATGTATGCCGGAGTTATCTGCCATCTTCGATTCTAGTAGGACTCATATATTTGCATCAACAGTTGCTGGTGAAGCCAGTCAATATAAGAAGTTTTGTTTGTGTAATTATTGGTATATATGCTGAAAACCAGCTTTTTCCCGGAGCGCGCCCGCATATACCCGCTGATTGCCCGCACCCCGGAGACATACCCCGTCTTCCCGCTTACATTGCGCTCCAGCGGTGTCCCCCGAAACCGATGTTCCAGCGTTCCGTTGAAACCGGCAACAGCCAGGCTCTTTTCATATGCCGGGAATTCAGGATGCTCCTGCATAACAGAAAGAAAATTCGTTAAATCGTCGGGCTTCAACAGCGTGGAGGAGGACATCCCCGACCCGTCGCTCAACTCAACATCCGTGGTATCCATGCCCGCGGTGTGGGCGAACTCCTCCACCAGGCCGATTCCCAGGTCAGTGGAGCCCTGGACGCCATACTTTTCGGCAGCAGCCGTCTTCAGCATCATCTCCGTATAAAAGTTGCTGCTTTCGGTGTTCACTTCCACCAGCAGTTCCGAAAGCGGCGGCGAATCGTGCCGGGCCAACACCCGAAACCGATCGCTGCTCCAGTTCCTCGGCTGGCTGTCAATGATGATCTGGCCGGTAATGTCGATGCCGCTGTCTTCCAGGTACTTGTTAAAGGTATCCATAAAAAAGAGCGGTGCATTCATGATCGAGAGAGACTCCTCCTCGTAGTAGCCCTTCGGCAGCTTGCTGCCCAGCACAATGGTGTTGGTTCCCAGCATGCGGCGGTAGAACTCATCATATTCGGTATTGGGCGGAGCGATCGTCTGCTCGTTTATAAAGTCAACATAATCGGTGTCGAAGGGGAACCACTGAATTCGGGGCGTCTCCCCCACTTCGTCATCGGCAAACACCTGGAGATCCACGGCGTTGTTGTTGAACGAAAGTGCGCTGATCTCCACCCCGTAGTAGAAGGAAAGATCCTCCCAGCTCCACCCTTTTGGATACGGCTGCTGATCAAAATAGGAGTCATTCCCGATCAGATTTCCTTCCACCCGGCGGATCCCGAGCGAGTCCAGCTGGTTGGCGATCTCTTCGAATACGTGGAAGCGGTGTTCGTGGTAAAAACGGCCCGAAATGGACGGATCACCCGAACCGCGAACGATGAGATCCCCTTTCCAGACTTCTCCCCGCTGCTCTCCCATTCCATAAATATACGTCTGATACCGAAAATCGGATCCCAGCTGGTCGAGGATGGCTGCCGAAGTCAGCAACTTGAGGTTGGAAGCCGGGCGCACGAGTTTGTCGTGGTTATGCCCCACCAGCAGCCGGCCGGTACTGTCCTTGACCGTAACCGACCAAAAAGCATCGCCCGCACTGCTCTGCTCAACAATGGATACAAGATCCGGCGTCCGGGGCTGGGCAAAGAGCGGGCCGATGGCAACCAGAAGTGCCAAGACGGCCAATCCCGCCGTTTGTTTGAACATTCTTTTTATATCCATGTCAATTTTAGTGATAACCATGTCCCCCGTTATTCAGCCCCCGAAATGCGCTTTTTCTTCCTCCTCGAACACCCCGATAATCTCATCAGCCGTAGTGCAGCTGGTCAGCCGGTTCCTGAAATCGGTATTATTCATTAAACGTGAAATCTTGCTCAACATTTTGATATGCAGGCTGTTGCTCGATTGGGGTCCCACGAGCATAAAAACCAGTTTTACCGGCTGCCCGTCTACCGCTTCATAATCGATCTGGTCTTTGAGAATCGCAAATGCGGCGTAATTATCGTCAATTCCCTCCGCCTTGCCGTGCGGAATGGCGAGCCCTTTGCCCACGCCGGTAGACATAATTTTTTCGCGTTCCAGGACCGCCTCCCGTATCGCCTCAAGCTCCTCCGCTCCCACCTGCGACTGCAGCGAGTCGACCAGCTTGTTCAAAACTTCGATTTTATCTTCGGCTTCCAGGTTGGGAATTACATTTTCGGTATGCAGCAAGCTGACGATATTCATGCAGATCTGTTGTTACAACATTAGGTTTTCTGTTCGGGGTAAAATATACTCATCGTTTATCTTTTGATACAATTATTAAACCTTTAGCAGCAAGCTTTTTGAATCTAGGTAAAATTCTTATCCTCCAGCATGGATAAACTAAAAGGTATATGGGCCGTTTTCGGGAAAGATCTCAAAACCGAATTCCGCTCTCGATATGTCATAAATACTGTTTTTGCCTTTGTGGGGGCGGCCATGCTCCTTATTCTGTTCTCCCTGCGTGCCGAACAGCTGCCCCCGACCCCCAAAAGCGGCATCGTGTGGATTGTGATCCTGTTCGCCGCACTCTCCAGCCTCTCCCGTTCATTTGTGATGGAAACCGAGCGCCTGACCTATGACCTGCTGCGGCTCCACGGGCAGGCCTCGGAAGTGTTCCTGGGCAAATTATCCTTCAACTTTTTCTTCACTCTTTTTGTGAACATCGTGACGTTCGCGCTCTATATTTTTCTGCTGGGCATACCTGTTTCAAATTATGGTGCGTTATTATTGACTCTTATTTTGGGCACAGCCGGTCTCTCGGGCGTCGCTACAATGCTGGCAGCCATTGTTTCGCAGGCAGATCGCAAAGGGGCAATTTTTTCGGTACTCAGCATTCCACTTTTTTTTCCCTTACTTTTGGTGCTTATACGAGCTACCAAGGCCGCTCTTTTTGAGGGCGCAGGCGGCTCTTTTGCCGACGATCTGGCAGCCCTTGTCGGCTATGCCGGTGTTACTATTTCAGCGGGAATTCTACTTTTTGACTATATCTGGGAAGAATGAACAGCAGTTATAAAGATCTCAAATTTTCGTTTGGCGACCGGCGACTGGTGGGCCAACAGTTTGCGCGCGAGCACCTGGAACGAATCGTGCATTCCGGGAGAATCAGCCACGCCTATCTTTTTTCCGGACCCTCCGGCATCGGTAAAACCGCCTTCGCTCTCGCATTTGCGGAAATCCTAAACGGTATTGACAACCTGACCGACTTGGGGGAACAGGCCTTCTCCAAAAAATCATCCTGGTTCCCGCACCCGGACGTTCACCTGTTTCTCCCGCTTCCCACAAGCGCAGTAAGCGGTAATAACGTCTCCACCGAGCTCCGCCCGCGGCTGCAACTGCTCAGTGAAGACCCCTATGAAATTGTAAACTTCCGGGTGCGCCCTTCTCTGACCGATGATGAGAGCTCAAAAAACTTGCGCGCTTTTTATCCCATTGATTATTTCCGGGATCATATCAGGCCAAAGGCGTTTTTGAAACCCAACGAGGGACAAAAAACCGTTATCATCCTGACCAATATTGAGGAGATGCGCGCGGAAGCAGCCAACGCATTCCTGAAGCTGCTGGAAGAGCCCTCTGAAGAGCTTGTTTTCGTGCTGACAACGGAAAATATGGAACACCTGCTCCCGACTATCATCTCCCGGTGTCAGCACATCCGCATGTCGCCGTTGAAGACAAATGAAATTGAACAGGCGTTGGTCGAGTATGATCGTGTGCCCGAGGAGCAGGCCGGCTACCTGGCCCGTATTTCCGGCGGCAACTACGCCATGACCCGCTTTTTTGACGCGGATGCGCTCAAGTCAACCCGCAAAGCCATTATCGAATTCCTGCGAAATTCATACATGCAGGAAGCGGTTGAAATTATTGATACGGCTCAACGTTGGCAGAGTGAGAACAATATTGAGGGCCAAATTGCCATTTTGAATATACTGGAGGTCTTTATCCGCGACATCATGGTTTACCGCGATACGCGAGAACGCTCGCTGCTCACTCACTATGATCAGCTCGACGTTATTGAGAAATTTTGCTCGCAACTGAGCGAGGCCAGGCTTGAAGAGATGATTGAACAGGTCAACCTCTGCAAGCCGATGATTTATCAAAACGTGCAGCCCAAGTTGATCTATACCACGCTGTCACTCCGCCTTTCAAATCTTATGAGAGGTCGGGATCCGGCCATTTCGGAGCAGGATTCCTGGAAACACCTACCCGCATTCGCAGGAAATTAACACTATGACATATATGGATATCGATAAAATTGAATTTACCAAAATGCAGGGAGCCGGTAATGACTTTGTGGTCATTGACAACCGGAAATACCAGTTCAGGATGAAAGATCTCATCCAGTGGGCTCCCCGCCTGTGCAACCGCAAGTTCGGCATAGGAGCTGACGGCTTGCTGGTTTTGAGCAATCCCCAGATCGACGGGTTGGATTATACCATGATCTACAGAAATGCCGATGGCAGCGATGCCGGGATGTGCGGCAACGGCGCCCGCTGCCTGGCCCTTTTTGCAAGGAAGTCGGGTTTCGACACCGAGCAACGGTTCAACGTGCATGACAACATCTACCGCGCAAAGGTTCGCTCCAACGATGAGGTGGAAATCTCATTCCCGGTAAAAACTCAAATCACTGAAATCACCCTGGATGACCAGCCTCTTTTTGAAGTGTATACGGGAACCGAGCACGTGGTCAGGCAGGAGCTGGATAAAAATACACTGCGCCGGGAGGATGAACTCCGGAGGATCGGGCGCCGTTTCAGGATGCACGAACATTTTCAACCCATTGGGACGAACGTAAACTTCATGCATGGCAGCGGAGAGAAGGAACTGAACATCCAGACATATGAACGCGGCGTCGAAGATCTGACCCTGGCTTGTGGTACCGGGGCGATCGCCTCTGCACTGGTATGGCACCATATCCAAAACAGTCACCGGGAGACCAAAACAGAATATACCGTCAATGTCAAAGGGGGCAAACTGTCTGTCGAATTTTCATTCGATCCCTCTACCCGAACATATTCGAATATAAAGCTAAAGGGCAAAGTAGAATTTGTTTTTACCGGAGAATATTATCTTTAAGCGTACCGGTGTTCTGTTGCTTGCGTTGCTTCTGGCTCAGTGCGTGCCACTGTCAAACAATCGGGAAGAACCTAGCAACAGTACAAAACACCTGAAAAACACTTTTACAGTCGCTCCCCAGTCTGCTCCCCCGCGGCAAATACAAAGCCTGCAGCTGTATCGCCTGGATCAGCCCTCCTCTCCCCCTGTTATCGAGCTTGGCAGCCGTCAGCAGCTGGTGCTGAAATTCGATCACCTGGGTTCGGACGCCAGGCAGTTTAAAATTGAAGTGCGTCACTATTCCGCCGACTGGCAGGAAAGTCCCCTTGCACTCAATTACTACCTGGATGGGTTTTATGAGGACTATTTCGGGGCGGGAAGCAAAAGTTATGTTCAGCGCCCCGCCTACCGGCATTACGAGTACGTCCTGCCAAACGATCGCCTATCCATGACTGTCAGCGGCAATTATTTGCTCACGGTACGCGAGCCCGATTCAGGAAACCTGCTTTTCAGCCTTCCTTTTTTTGTTTCCGAACAGGAAGGAGAACTTCAGACCAGTATCAAAACCGAATATGCCCGCCGCGAGGACCTGCGAGAACAGGATCGTCCATTCAGTGAGTACCGGTATCCCCCCTTCGTGGAGATGCCGCAGTTCGACCTGTCATTCCAATACGTGCAAAATCAGTTCTGGGGACGGGCACGACCGGTCAAACATTTTGATACCTCGACGCCCGGGTCCGTACACTTTCACCTGTCACAGCAGGAAGCGTTTCTGGGTGATTATGAGTT
Organism: Halalkalibaculum sp. DA384; assembly: GCF_043951955.1. Taxonomy (NCBI): domain Bacteria; kingdom Pseudomonadati; phylum Balneolota; class Balneolia; order Balneolales; family Balneolaceae; genus Halalkalibaculum; species Halalkalibaculum sp. DA384. Next base: position 63,349 of record NZ_JBINJE010000015.1, read on the forward strand.
TAACACCCTGGATATCCGTTCTTTCACTCCCGATGGCACTCACATTCTCTCCTATGAACCGGAGTTTACGCCTCCAAATATAATTCTCCGGCGGGATGTACAACAGTTCCCGCCCGCACCCGCTTTTTGGGGTGGACCCCGTTTGGGACGTCCCGATGACGATCGCAGCGCAGAATACGCCAATGTTCATTTCCGGCTGGAAACGGCGGCTGAGGCCGATGCCCTTCAGCAGATCTACCTGGTCGGTGATTTTAACGGTTGGACGATCAACCCGCTAAACCGAATGAAGTTCAACCCCGGATCGGGACTTTGGGAAGGCAGCGCATTTATCAAGCAGGGGGAATACGCCTACAAATATGTTACTCTTGAAGAAAACCGTATAAACGACCTGGAGCTGGACAGGAGCTTTACCTACCGCAGGCAGGAATATATCACACTGGTGTACTACCGGGATCCGGTGCGCCACTACGACCGCCTGTTGAACGTCGCCAGCACGGAACATTAACCCGGCTTCCCCGATGTTCGACCCTACAGCCAGCGTCGCACTTGTGACTTATACCGGGAATACATCGCCCCGAATCTCTCTTCCATGGCGACCTCTTCCGGGATGATCTGGTAACGATTCATATATGCCACAAAAAACGGGGGCACGAAAAAAGTCAGGCTATTGCCCAGAAAAAATCCATAGCCAATTAACAGCAACAACAGGGCCAAATACATCGGGTTTCGGGATATCCGGTAGACTCCACCGGTAACCAGTGTATTTGCATTTTCCGGGCTATGGGGATTTACGGTAGTAGCATTCCTGTAGAACTGTACCAGGGCCGCCGTGCCCAGCAGTCCGCCGCATCCCAACAGAAAAACCACGACCCACCGCATACCTGAAAATATTACGATATCGGGATGGGCAAAATAATTTATGCCCCACATCACAGCCAAGAAGAAAAAGGTTACCAGAGCCGGGGGTATTTTCAGTTTCATATAACAGCCGCCCAATAGTTAATCGATCTATGGTGCCAGTATAATCAGGGCGTTGAATCAGTCTTCGGAGACAACTTTTGTCGTCCGATAAGTAACCTGAGACTCATTAAGCCGATCTAATTGCTAATGAGGTATGGCCTTTCACCCTCTTACAGGTCTTTCTATAAATGGAGATTACAGAAAACAAGGCTCTACTCCCTCAAATAACGATTATACGAATCAACCAGTAACTACCTCAATTACTTTCGAGTCCTGCACTTACCAGGTCTTCGAATCCTCCGATGTTATACACATTTTCAAACCCGTTTTCGACCATCAACTGGGCTGCTTTTCCACTGCGGTTTCCTGAACGGCAGTAGAGATAGTACGTTTCATTTTTGTCGAGTGTGTTGAGTTGGGCTTCAAAATCGCCGTTGAGCAGGTCGTAATGCCGGTCGGCTTCGGCCAGATGCCCCGCATCGTATTCTTTCTGGGTGCGCACATCTATGACAATGCCGGGTTGTTGATCTTTTTTCTGCAGAAATTCTGTTGGGCTTATGTCCATAACTTGATTGGATTCTTGTGTTGATTCGGTGTTTGAGAACAGGGTTATCGCAATAACTACTGCAATACCGATTAATGCTATGATCAGGATGGGCTTATTCATGATATCTCACTTTTTATATTAACTTGTTGATGATTGAAAACTGGACGCTTCAGCTTATTTATGTTCTTTTAGAGGACTTTGCAAAACCCTCAATTCCTCGTTCTGCAAAGGTTCCTTTAAAATATAAAGTGTTGATAATAACGTCAGCATCTCTACAAATAAAATCGCAGCCGATAAACTGCATATCCGCAATGGCGTCCGCCAGAAGTGCACCAGTAGCGTATCCCAGGTCACGCCAGATCCTGAACGCACCACCGCCTTCAAGCGTTTTGACCAGCGCCGACAGCGAAAACTGTTTCCAATTGGCTTTAAGTCCTAATTCTCGCATAAACATGTTGGGTTATCCGCCGATGCTAACTGTTGGTCTGCAGGGGTGAATATTCATAGTCGGGATGCTGGTTCTTTTCGGAGTAGAATGTGGTTACCGCATCATGCACATCGAAAAAGAAATTTTTGATGCCCATTTCCTGGATGATATCGCATGTTTTAAGCTTATCACGCACCGGCCCGATAGCACCGGCGATATATAATTCAATGCCTTTGTCTTGCAGATCTTCAATAAAATCACGGAGTACATGAATACCGGTAGAGTCGATATCGTGGATCGACGAGGCGTCCAGGATAACCAGTTCCAAATCATCCCCCCGCGCGGCAATAAGCTCATCCAGTCGATCCTGGAAATGGGTCACGTTTGCAAAAAAGAGTGCCGAATCAAATCGATAGATAAGCACTTTCCGATCCGTTTTCGCCTTGGGGTATCGCTGTATGTTGCGGAAATTTCTGGTCTCGCCAAGTCGACCCAATTCAGTACTGTGCGGTTTTGAAGAGCTGTAGATCACGACGATCAGCGAAAGAACCACACCCACCAAAATGCCCTCTTCAATGCCAAGGGCTAGCGTGGCGACAAACGTCGTAGCCAACATCGCCAGGTCTTTCCGATCGGTTTTCCACAGGTATTTCATCTCTGCAGCATCAAACAGGCCGGCCACCGCCACAATAATGATCGAAGCCAGTACTGCCATCGGCAGATAATAAAACAGCGGGGTCAACAACAGCACGGTGAGTCCGATGATAGCCGCACTGATTATGGAGGCCATTCCCGTTTGTGCTCCCGCCTGGTCGTTTACCGCCGTTCGTGAAAACCCGCCGGTTGTGGGGTAGGACTGGAAAAAGGCGCCCCCGATATTGGCTACTCCCAAGCCGACCAACTCCTGGTTCGGATCCACTTTGTAGCCGTGTTTATTGGCAATAGCTTTGGCCACAGCGATAGATTCCATATACCCGACCAGCGAAATGACCAAAATCGTGGGAAGCAGTTGCTGAAAGTCACCCAGGTTAAATGAGAATATCTCAAGTGATGGCAGTCCCCGGGGGATTTCACCCACAATGGCGACCCCTTGCTGGTCCAGCCCGAAACCGGCGGTAACCAGTGTTCCCAGCACAACAACAACCAGCGCCGAGGGAAAAGTGGGTTTCCACTTTCGGATCATGATAATAAGGACAATAGCACCGATGCCGATGGCAGACGTATAGGGATCGATAATTGCGGCTTTTTCAAAAACGCCCATCAAAATCTCATGCACATAATTGGTCCGCGGCAGGTCGATGCCAAGCAGGTTTTTAAACTGGCTGGCACCAATTATTAGGGCGGCGGCGGAAGTAAACCCGCTGAGTACCGGGTGTGAAAGGAAGTTGACCAAAAAGCCCATCCGAAACAGGCCCATCAGCAGCTGGAATACCCCCACCCCCATGGCGGTCATGATGGCCAGCTGGATAAACCGGTCGCTGCCCACTTCGGCAATTTCGCCCACGCCCGCCACCACCAGCAGCGATACCATCGCCACGGGGCCGACGGCAAGTTGACGCGAAGTTCCAAAAATAGCGTACAAAATGAGTGGCACGATGGATGCGTATAACCCGTATATCGGGGGTAGTCCGGCCAGCACGGCATATGCCATACCCTGTGGAATCAGCATGATGCCTACGGTGATCCCGGCGTTCAGGTCTCCCTTAAAGTGACCGGAGGAATAGTTCTTTATCCAGTCGATCATCGGTATAAAACGAGATAGCTTGGATGAATTTTTCATAATTCTGTAGTTAATTTGGCAAACGCGCGAGTACAGCTGCCGGCTAATTTCTCCCGCGTAAACATATAATAGTCAACAAAACCACCGGGCGGGTCAGCACCCGACGGCTGAGGTGACACTTACACTGTTTTTGCTTTTTGCTTGTAGGTGTCAAAGTTATCGTCAATCAATACCACATCGTGACCGTGTTTAGCCAGGAATGCCGAAGCCACGGACGAACGACCGCCCGACTGGCAATGCACGAGCAGCGTCTTGTCGCTGGGAATTTCGGACCTGGTTTCCATCAACCGGGTGTGGGCAAAGTTCAACGCTCCCTCCACATGACGTTCCTCAAATTCTGAAGCCTTTCGTACGTCCAGCACCTTGAACTGCGGGTCGTCTTTCTTTTCTTCGACCGTCTCAAAAGTTCCCACTTCCAGCTTGTTGAGTTCGCCGCCCTGGTTGGCGTACATCTGCAGGTCAGCCGGAGTTACGTACCCTTCTACATTGTCGAGGCCGATGCGGATCAGGTCAATTACCGCTTCCCGCACGTTATGCTCTTCAACTACCAGGTAGATGGTCTCCTCTTCGGTAATATAGGAGCCCGCGGCCGTATTGAACTGCTTGTTAAGCGTGGAAAGCAGGGAACCCGGCAAGTGCCCGTCTGCAAACGCCTCCTTAGATCTCGTATCAAGCAAAGTACTGCTGCCCTCTGCCACGATATGTTTTAGTTGACCAAGTGTAAGTCGATCCGGCTGGGGAATTCCATCAAGCAATTTGGGTCCCATTTTGTTATCGCGCTTCATGCGGGCAAAATACATCGGGGGCTCGGGCTGCCCTTCGAGGATAAACTCCACGAAGTTGTCCTCAGATGTGGCCGACTTCAGCGAATTGTTGTACCGCAATTCATAGCCGACCGTACTTTCCGGGATAGCCCCCAGCGCTTTCCCGCAGGCACTTCCCGCGCCGTGCCCCGGCCAAATCTGCAGGTATTCCGGAACCTCCTTAAATGACTCCACAGACTTGAATAACGTCCGTGCCGAGGGCTCCATCACGTCTTTTTGTCCGGCTGCCGACTCCAGCAGGTCGGGACGCCCCACATCCCCGACAAACACAAAGTCGCCGGTGGCGATACCCATCGGTTCATCCGCTGCGGCCCCGTCGGTGATAAAATAGCTGAGGTGCTCAGGCGTGTGTCCCGGCGTATGCCATGCCCTGAAGGTGATATTCCCGATATTGAATGTATCGCCGTTGTTAAGCAGCTCATAGTCATAATTACTGCCTGTAAGCCACTCATACTTCCAGTCTTTGTCGCCCTCGTCGGATGCGTAAACCTTGACGCCGCGCTCGGCGAACTCCCGCAGGCCGGAAATATAGTCCGCGTGGATATGGGTATCGGCTGCCGCTACAATGGTCAGGTTTTCCTTTGCCGCTGCATTGATATACTGGTCAATGTCTCGCATCGGATCTATCACCACGGCTGTGCCGTTGGCCTGGCACCCGATGAGGTAGGCATACTGTGCTAACTTGTCGTCGAAGAATTGTTTGAAGTACATAATTTTGCTCTTTTAGGTTATTGGATACTCTTGTTAATGGGGAAGTTTGGGGCGCAGCACGCCATACACATACGTTCCAAGCACTGCGGCCACTATAGGCACAATCATAATTGTAAGACCACTGCCGAGCAGGGCAAACATCGGTCCCGGGCAGGCTCCAAGCAGGGCCCAGCCCAGCCCAAAGATACTGCCCCCCACCAAATAGCGCGTTACCTGCGAGGAATCTTTGGGGGGGATCGAAATAGGATTACCGTTCGCATCCTTCATGTTGTATCGTTTGATAAGCTGTACGGAGATGATGCCGACTACTACAGCAAGGCCGATGATTCCGTACATGTGTATGGAATCGAACCGGAACATTTCCTGGATCCGAAACCACGATACGACTTCGGATTTAACCAACGCAAAGCCAAAGCCGATTCCGATTGCTAGATACTTCAGATATTCTGTGAATTTCATGGTGCTGGTAGTTTTTTTCGTTATAAAATCAGTGGATAGATGAGGTATGTCATCAGAAGTCCGCCTATAAAGAAACCTATGACGGCCAACAGCGAAGCCAGCTGCAGATCCGACAACCCGGAAATTGCATGGCCGGAGGTGCATCCCCCGGCGTATCGGGCGCCAAAACCGACCAGAAAACCACCCAGTGCCAATACCGTTACCCCCGTTGCTGAACCCAGAGAGCTCCATGAAAACAGGTCGTCGGGAACGAGCCCGTTAAAGTCCTGTATTCCCAGTGCCTGCAGCTCTGCTACGGTTGAAGAGGCAAGTTCTATAGGTTCGGGATTGGCAAAGACATAGCCCCCCAGGAAACCACCGATAACAGACCCCAACAGGAAGGTCAGATTCCACTTGCCGGCGGATTTCCAGTCATAATTGAAAAACTCCACATTACCAAAATTACAAGCCGCACAGGTGTGACGCAGATTGGCGGAAACTCCAAACATCTTCCCGCCCATCAGCAATAAAATGGGAACTGTTAAGCCGATAATAGGTCCGGCCACATACCACGGCCACGGCTCATATAATAGATCAATCATAGTTGACACGCTTTTTTAAGTTTATAGGCCTTTAGCTGCCGGCCTGTCCTTAGTTTCTGTCAAGAATATAGATGATTCTGCCAAACATATCAATACTTGTAATAACAAGTTGTAATTTAATTGTTTATCCACCTCATAGGAATTCTCTATCGGTTCAACCTTTAAATAGGGTTTGCCCGGGTTCCACATGAGCGTTTTCAGATACATTCCTGTAACCTTATGACCGGTGTATAGTTACACTATTTATAATGGCAAGATAATCATACTTTTCACACCCTGAATGTACTATTAGTACTACATGTAATAACAAGTCTTGATATATTCTGTAAATCGATGTATTATCATATAAACGTAATTTTATTTCTCACCACCCAATGATGCTTAAAGAAGGTATTCCGCGCCATAAACAGATCACCGAATGGCTTCGAACACAGATAGAAAAGGGCTATTACCAGGCCGATGAAAAATTGCCGTCGGAAAATGAGCTTTGCCAGAAGTTTGATGTCAGTCGTGTTACCGTGCGAAAAGCCCTGCAGACACTCGAAAACGAAGGCCAGATTTATCGGTCCCAGGGCCTGGGGTCTTTTGTCTGTGATGACCGCCCGCGCCAGTCGTTTATCCAGCTTACCGACTTTGAGGAGGATATGCATCGCGCGGGATTGAAGCCCTCCTCAGAAGTCCTTCAGTTTAAGCCAGTACCCGCCACAGACCGTATTGCCGGTATTCTAAAAATCGATCCCGACAGCACCGTTGTTCGGCTGGATCGGCTTCGGCTCGGCGACGGGCAACCGATCGCTTTTGACATTACGTGGCTGCCCATGTTCTACGGTCAGCTTGTGGAAGGCTACGACCTGCAGGGCAAAACCATTTACGATATCCTCGAAAATGATTTTGATATCCCGGTGGAGAAGGGCTATTTCCGAATGGAAGCGGAAAATGCATCCGAGGAGATTGCCGAACATCTCAATGTGAATACCGGGGCCGCCCTGCTGCTGATCGACCGCCTCTCGCTGACGGTTGGGGACAAGCCTATTTATTATCAAAAACGGTATTACCGGAGCGACCGCATCGTATATGAACTGACGGCCGAACGGGAACCAGACATGGATACATCAACCAGCCGCATGCCGCTTAGAGAGTTTTTACCGGTGTTCAACAAAGCCGAGAATTAAAAATGAGGAGATATTGTTTTATCACGTCTATCTTATCCGGCTGCTGTACTCTTCGGGAGCCTTCCAAGACCACAATCTTTCCCCCGCGTTATCAACAAGCAACAGTGGAATAGTTTCTCGTGAGCACAAAAAATCAGTTTTGTCCGTCTCCCGACAGACTCCTAACATTAGTTTGACAACCGCGTAAAGTTCACGGGCAGCTCTCTTCGTCTCCGTGGGTACGCGCAAAAGATGCCATGTCCCATCTTCCGGGATATTCACTTTAGTTTAGGATTATATAATCAGATCCGCAGGCAGCCGCGGAAACCCCTGGCTGCATAATAGGATTGTGCACCGTTATGATATATAAAGACATGTCCATAGCGAAAATCACCGAAAATAGCCCCGCCCTGTTTCCTGATATCAGCAGGTGTTTTCAACCAGCTTGAGGTTTTGGCATCAAATTTTCCAAGCTGCTGAAGCTGTCGATACTGTTCTTCTGTTAAAAGTTCAATGCCCATCGCTGCTGCCATATCAACCGCATTGTTATCTGGTTTGTGCTTTTTCCTGGACTCCAGCCCATCGCGGTCGTAACAGACACTTCGGCGACCTTTGGGACTTTCGGCCGAGCAGTCATAAAAGATGTATTCTCCCGTCTTTTTGTCCTGATCCACCACATCCGGCTCACCTCCTGTCCTTTCCATCTCATTGAGCGACCACAACTTTTCAGGATACTCCTCCAGCTTTACCTTCAGCTCATCCCATTCAATATTATCGTGGCGGTCCATATGCTTCTCAAACCGGGATTTTAGCGTTCCGAGGAGTGATTCGCGCTTTTCCCGGGACATTATTTTATTTTTGCTGCTCATATCGTCTCCACGTTTATATCGGCGTTAATATAAAACAACCGCTATGTTGGTACCTGTAAACCTTGATCCGACTGAGTATGGGCGACCTGTCCTTTGGCAAGACATCAATACTAGACTAGCGTCACATCAAACCCTGGATTTTCGGACTCTTCCTGACCGAACACGGATAAGTATCGATCATGCCAATCTACACAGGCAGCCTGGAAAGAAAGATGCTGTAAGAACTGCGGTGACCTGCAGCATCAGTGTTATGTGCGTTCCAGTAAACCTAAATGTCCATGGTTGAGATGGCACTAAAAATATGTATTAAAAATCGATGCCAATTGAGAAATAGTGAATCGGGTCTCCGCCAAATCCATCGCGATAGTATGGCCAGCCAATATCATAGCGGAACGGGAGACCCAGCAGAATCGTCCGGATGCCAAACCCGGCCCCTATCAGTACATCTCCTTGCAAAGATTCAAAAGTTGAGTAGTTCCCTCCCTCGCTTGGCGGTTCTGTAGTAAGATCACCGGTCGAGCGGTTCAGGTAATACTGGATGGGTTCGCTCACCGCAAAATCAAGCTCCGCATCATTTAACACTCGCTGGGAGCTCCCCCCCTGCTGATTTTGCAATTCAAGCGGAATATCCTGTCCCCATGCGGCCCCGGCATCGATAAAGGCGGCCCCGGTCATATTATAAAGGGGCAAGATCGGGATGGGTCCGGGCAGTATGGCTGCAAAGAGCGGGAACCGGAACTCCGCATTTATCAGGCTGAACCGGTCGCCATACAGGCTGTTATATTCATGACCGCGCAGCGGCAGTGCAGGAATGGTGAAGAAGGTATCGGCCAGTTTGTCGGTGGGGATGGAATTGCCTGACCAGCGCTGATTGATCCACCCGAGCATTCCACCCATAAAATAGGTCTGCGAGTCGGGTCCGTACGATAGAGCCCCGGATCCCCGCAGGGCAACCGAGTAACCGTACCCGAGATTGAAATATTTCCTGTAATCGCCCATTAAAGAAACAAATTCAAGACTGCCCGCCGGCGGACTCCCGGAAAGACTGAACGCGTACCGGTGACCACCCACCGGGGTAATAAATCCGGGCAGTGTACGGTCGACCGTGTATGTCGCCTGGGGATAGAGGAATGAAGAGCCCTCGTTTTGCGAGAAGTCATATCCAACGACAGTATAATCCCGGGCAATGGAGATCCCGGACAGGCTCAGGTCCAGCCGCCGGAATTTGTCAATCGGATACTGGGCCGTAATTCCCCCGCCCATTGTACGGAAGCGGTACAGTTGCCCTGAATAGGTCTGGTAGCTCGTGGCCGAGTGAGAAAAGCTGACCAGCCAATTTGTGCGCTGTTTATAGTAGCCGTACGACAGGAAATAATCGCTGTTGCGTAGGTCAAAGACCAGGTTGCTGCCAAAGGTGATCTGGTGATCGCCCAGCAGGTCGCTGAATACGACCTGGGTTAACCCGTAAGAGCCGTAGTAGGTTGAGAAACTTCCTCCGGCATAGGCAAAATCGGTGGTGAAGCGGAGGCGATACTCCCGTGGCTGATAACGGCCGTCGCGGGTGGTGTTGTTTTCCGGGTTAAAAAGCTGGGCATTCAGGTATTCATTGGCAAATGCCGTGTCCTGCTCCACCTCGGTGGCAAAGACATAATTACGGAAATCGATCTCCTCATCTTCAGTGGTATCCTGCCGTGCCTCTCCCGGTTCAATATTTTCGGCAGTCTCAGCAGTGAGCGTATCGCGGGCAGCTTCTTCTTCCCCTGTTTCTGTTCCCGCCTGTCTTTGCTGTTCTGCTATATCCGACGGCAGTGCGCCCTCCCTTCCTGCTGCTGTGGCATCAACAGATGCCCCGAACATCTGCCGAACATACAAGGTCGCCGGCACCCGTTGAGTTACAGGTTCACGCTGGCGTCGCTCGGCCCACTCGTTGGGAGCCAGCGGACCATCTTTTTTGCGTAAAAACGGCGAACGGATCAGGTAGATATCCAGATTCCCTTCATTTACGGAGTTCACGGCCATGCGGCTCCCGTCGCTGCTGAGCGAAATCTGCATTACGCCCGACTGCAGGTTAGTGAGGGGCGCGCTTGTGCGATCTTCCAAATTCAACTGGTACACATTGGGAATCCCGTTTTGATCCGAAATAAACACCATTTCTCCCTCGCGCGTGGTCATCGGCTGCCGCTCAGACCAGTTGGGCGTTTTGGTCAGCCGCGTTGCCCGGGAGCTTCCCAGTTCCACTTCGTAGATATCGGTTGAGTAGAGATCGTCACTCAGCAAAAGCGAGGCATTCTCCTTGTAGCGGTTTAGCTCAACCCTGCTGCCCCGCGCCGAAACAAAATAGACTGATTTTGAATCGGCACTCCACGCCGGTTCGAAATCAGAAATAATATCATTGGTGATATTCAGGAATTCCTGCGTTTCCAGGTTGTATACAAAAATATCCTGGTACGGACCGATGTTGCCGTCAAAAGCGATTTTGGTCCCGTCCGGCGACCAGGCAACCGAACCGATCGCATCGAGGCGGGGGAATTTCACTTTCTGTATTTCACCCGTTCTATAGTCAACAATCGCCAGGTCATCCGAGCCTTTCGATTTCGCTGAGAGCGTCAATTTCTCGCCGTCAGGCGACCAGCTGAGATTCGGGTTTAAGATATTGAGCTCCTCGAAGTTCACATTGTCATTGCCCTTGATCAGCGTTTTGAGCTTTTCTCCCGTAATGGCGCTGATCACCACGACATCAAAATAGCCCCGCTTGTTGGTAATCATCGCAATTTTATCACCCTGCGGGGAGAGCGCGGGGCTTGTATTGTACGTGCCGCTTCGATCGTCATCCGTCACCAGCGTTGCAAAGTTGTCAATATCCTCCCGTTCCGCCACTTCCGGCAGGTACCGCTTGCGGTAGTAATCTTTCCACCGTTCGGAAAGCTCGGGAATCGACAACCCCAGTGCACGCTGGAACCCCACTTCCACACTGCGCTGTGTTTTAATCGTCTGGAGAATCTCCCCGATCTTTTCGCGCCCGTATTCCTCAACAATAAAGTTCCACAGCGACTGGCCGCCCCGGTAGGCGAAATAGCCACTCAGCTGGGGAAGGTCAGGCAGGTAATTGTTGATGACGGCATCCCGAATCCACATGTCGGTATTGCTATCCCATCCCACCGAAACGTATTCGGCCAGTCCCTCGTCGAACCAGTTGGGAAATGTGAGCTGGATGTTGTTGTTGACAATGGATTGTACGCTGCCCCCATAAAACATGTCGTTGAAAACAGCGTGGGAGAGCTCATGGTGCAGCGTGCTCCGGAACTCGGTATAGTTGCCGCTGAAGGGCATCGTTATCCGGTTCTTGTACGCGTCGGTCACCCCGCCGATCCCCTCGGCGTTGGTGGGCAGGTTGACCACGTTGGTCTGGGAAAAATCGTTGTGAGAGTCATAAATGATAACCTTTATACGGTCTGCAATCTGGTGATTGTAGTCTTCCGTAAACTGCTTGAGGGAAGACTCCAGCGTACGGACCGTAAAGTCGGCCAGTTCATAGTTGAGTGACCCGTAGTAGTGAACATCAAAATGTTCCGACTGGATATATCGCCAGTCAAAAGTGTTGTATTGTACCCTGTTTTTCCCGAAAGAAAAATACTGGGCCATACTCACCTCAGCCGCCCCGAAAAGGATCAGGGCCAGCAAGACAATCGATTTAGAAAACCAGGAGTGGGTATCTGCAATTTTCATAAGCGACCTTTTGTCAAAATCACGGATTTATAAAAAGACAGCGGCCTGGCCTGGTCATCCCTCGACCAATGCCAAATCGATGTGACGCTGCTCTATATCTGTTCTAACGACTCTAACCTTCATTTCTTTCCCGAGTTGATATTTTTTTCCCTGATTTCTCCCCACAAGGCAATGTTGTTTTTGATCATACACGTAATAGTCGTCATTCAGCTCACTTACCTTGAGCATCCCCTCGCAGTGGATATTTTTCAGGTCTACGAAGATCCCTTTCTCCATTACGCCGCTGACGACCCCGTCAAACACATCGCCGACATGCTGGCTGAGGTACTCAACCTGTTTCAGTTTGATCGATTCTCGTTCCGCCTCAACCGCCATCCGTTCGCGTTCACTACAGTGCTCTCCCATCTTCTTGAGTTCCCTGTACTTGTATCCGGGCTTGTCCTGGCTGTATTTTTTCAACAAGCGGTGGACAATCACATCCGGATAGCGACGAATGGGGCTGGTAAAATGGGCATAGTGCTCAAAACCCAGTCCAAAGTGGCCGACATTATCCGGGCTGTACTCCGCTTTTGCCATCGCCCGCAGCATCAGGTCATTGACTGTCAACTCCAGCGGGGTGTCCTCCACCTGGTCCAGCAGCGTATTGATCGCCTTTGAGCTCACGGTTCTGCTGTCCAGACGAAAATCGATGCCGACCGGCTTTACCGTTTCCTGAATATTTTCCAGTTTTTCAAAGTCCGGCTGATCGTGAATGCGATACAAAAAGGGATACAGATCCTTGTCGCTCTTCTTTTTGCTGGATTTTTCCCTGAGCTCGTCGATATGGCGCGCAACCGTTCGGTTGGCCATCAGCATACACTCCTCGATCAGGCGATGGGCAAACACACGTTCTTTCAGTTCGATATCAAGCGGTTTGCCATTTTCATCAAGCACAAACTTCGGTTCGGGGGTGTCAAAGTCGATACTTCCCTCCTTGAACCGTTTTTCCAGCAGGATATGCGCGAGTTTTTCCGCCGTTTTCAGGGGGGCTGAAAATTCACTCTCTTTGCCATCCAGTATTTCCTGGGCTTCCTCGTAGGTAAACCGGCGGTTTGAGTGTATCACCGTTTCTTCAATAGAATGATCCACCAATTTTCCTTTGGGCGTCAACTCCATGAAGCAGCTGTAGGCCAGCTTGTCCTCTTCAGGCCGCAGGCTGCACACGCCGTTGCTCAGTTTTTCCGGCAGCATCGAAATCACGCGGTCCACCAGGTAAACACTGGTCGCTCGTTCGTAGGCCTCTTCATCCAAAATCGACTGTTGAGGCATGTAATAGGTAACATCGGCAATATGCACGCCGAGCAGATAATTCCCGTTGTCGAGCACCTCGATACTAAGTGCGTCGTCAAAGTCCTTGGCATCCTCCGGGTCGATGGTAAAAATCTGCTTGTCACGGATATCATTCCGCCGTTCGATCTCTTCCTGCGGGATCTCGGTCGGGATCTCTTCGGCATACTGTTCCACCTCTTCGGGGAACGGGGCTTTCAGCTGATTTTCCGCCAGGATCGACAGCATCATCGCTTCGTTGGTGCTGCCGTCGCCCAGCACCTGGGTTATTCTTGCTTCCGGCAACGAGCGGGGATGAACCCAGTCAACAAGTTCAAAAATAACCTTGTCTCCCTGCTTGGCCTCTCCAATATTTTTGGGCAGTACAAAAAAGTCGATATGAGCTGAATTCTCATCCGAGGTAATCAGATAGCTGTTATCCGACTGCTGGATGAGCGTGCCTACGAATATCTCGCGGCCCCGTTCAATAATTTCAACTATTTTGCCCTCAACGCGGCCATCTCTTCCCTTGCTCGGGAAAACCTCCACGCGCACCTTGTCATCGGGCAATGCAACCCCCAGGTGACGCGAGGAGACCCGGATATCCTCCTTGTACTCGTCACAAATAAGATATCCCGTCCCGCGCCGGCTGATATCGATTTTTCCTACAACTGTGTTGTCGCTGCGGGATCTTTTCTTCCTTGTATCGCCTTCGCCGGGAGCCAGTTGAATGGCCCCGCCTTTACGCTTTACAATCAAATTCTTGTCATACAGGCTGTTAATTGCATTCTTCAGCCTGTTATTGTCTTTTTTGGATTCTACTTGCAACACATCCTGCAGCATATCAAACTGTAGTACAGAGTCAGGATTGTTTTTCAAAATGTTGAGGATGATCTCCTCGAATGTATGTTCTTTGGTTGTCTTAGCCATTAAATATGTTTCTAACTTTGCTTTATTAAATTAATTAATCTTCAATCTTCTTTCGTTGCTTTTATCGCTGAACCCGAAGCCAGTGTTTCATCTTCGTCCTGTTTCCTGCCCGCGCCAAATATTCCAAGAATGGTTCTTTTAATGCGCCGGGCGAACTCTTTCCAGGTATTAAACTTCACCTGGGCCTCCAGGCCGATTCCGTCAACGGTACTTCCGGATCCGGGTGTGGGTGTCACATTTCCAAGTGTTTGATCCTGTCGGTGGAACGCCATAACAGATAGGCTGCGATTAATCCGGTAGGTGGCATTTAGATCACCAATACGCTCTGTGAGAGTAGCCTGATTGTCGGAACCTGTAATCATACCTTCGCGTCGTAGAATAAGCCTATCGTTGTACAAACGCAATGCCACGCCCAGATCAATTTCGTTATAGGCGTTCAGGCTGAAATCAATATCAAACCGGCTTACATCGCTGTTGAGCAGGGCATTGATCTGGCTGGAGAGCAGCGGGCTTATGACCTGGCTGGAAAGCAGCGGGTTCAAATAGGTGGAGCGGCGGGTAAAACTCTGCCCGATATTGCTGTAGGCCTCGTTCGTGCTCTGGTAGGAGATAAAGTTGCCCGTTAACAATATGCTGGTAGCCTGAATCAGTTTCTGCTGCTCATCGCGGTTCAGCTCGTTGATCTGGGCTGTCAATGTGCTGTTGGAGGAGATATCGAACGTATTTGGAATTCTGAAATAGTAATCATTTTCAACGCTGGTGATCGTCCCGGTAATTTCAACCACCAGGTCAATCGGCACCCGCTGACCCTCAAAATCGTTCTGGCCGCTCTCTGCCGTACCAACAAGCGGGGCAATGCTCGGCCTCGCATTATATATCGCATTTATATTTAGCCGGGCGTTTTGTGGATCTCCCTCCCAGATGATGGTCCCTCCTCTTTCGAGTTGCAGCGGGCGGGTAAATATTTCGCCCCCCACAAACAGGTATCTTCCGCTGGTAATATTGTACCGGCCAAAAATCTGGGTATTCTCCTCCTCCATCGTCAGGCGGATCTGTCCCGTTCCCTGGGCGGTCAGCACCTCACCGGTCACCCGGTCAAAGATGAGCTCCACCGTCATCGGATTGTTGGCATTGAACTGCAGGTCGAGGTTAAACCGCTCCGAAAAGGTGAGGTTTTCCAGCATCCGGTTAATCGACTCTTCAACGTCGACCGAGCCTCCCCCCCCGGTCTCCGATCCCTTTTTCCGGGCTGGCCTGAACTCCTCCACGAACTGGATAAATTTCGTGTTTTCATTCAATTCTGTTTCTTCAAGCAGCGGTATCGACAGCCGCGAGTCGGTCGTTACCTCCACGGGAGATTGAGTCCGGAGATACAGATCGTTGTTCGGTCCTGTCACCCGAACCGATCCCGTACCGGAAAGGCTGCCATAAAACGGAACATCGGGATCATACGTGTTGTTCAGGAAATGCAGGCGGTTCATCTCCATGGTCAGGTCCAGGTAGGTAATCGGCTCAAAATTATTGATATCCACGTTGCCGTACACCAGGCCGGTTCCTCCCTTGGTATCGGTCACATTCAGCGAATCGAGGGTTAGCCAGTCCTGCCGGTTAAATTCCAGGTGGCCATTCAAAAAATAGTTGGTATTCAAAAATTCCGGTTTGGCAAACGCATTCTGGACCTGGAAATCCAGGTTGAAATCGTAATCCTCCATGTTACCCGTGATATATCCTTCGCCGGAAGCCAGCCCTTCTACTTCCTGGAATACCTTGGGAGCGATGTAGGGGACAATCCAGAGATCGATCTCCTCAAAATTGGCATCAAAATAGTAAGTGGTGTCGCGCGGGGCTTCGGGATTGGGGGGCACAAAATACCCATCCAGGTGAAGCCGCTGGCCTACTCCGTCATTTCGGTCCAGATAATCGCTGTATTTCGTGGTATCGGTGACGATATCAATACTGGTGTTAAACCGGTTCCGGGCCGGATCGAACCGGCTTGAAAAACGGGCATCACCAATCATCCTGTTGTCCAGTTGCAGCCGTTCGACCTGCATATCTCCCTGGATGGAGGGGCGGGCCAGCAGTGAGCGGGTGGTAAGCGTGCCGTCCATCGTACCGCTGAACCGGAATTTTCCGTTGATCAGCTCAGAAATCCGTTCCAGGTTCACATCGCGCATGACAAACAGCAGTGAATCCTGTCGGCTTTCGGTTATCTCACCCCGCACCTCCAGTAACTCGTTATTGTTTCTGAACCGGAAATCCCGGAACCCGATCTCTCCGCTCCGCTGCAGGATAACTGTCGGGATGGCCTCGTTTTGCCAGGAATACCGGCTGTTTCCGAGGAAAAAACGATCGATTTTCATCGTAACTGAAGAAGGAGAAAGCTTGCTGCTCACAATAAATCGCGAGCGGGCCTCATCAGAGATATTGGCAATACTGCTTGAAATAAACAGCGAATCCTGTTCAAGTGACAGATCGAAGCGGGCTGAATCTACATTCACAAATTCGGTATGCAGGGAGTCTGCACTGGCCTGGAAATCGATATTCGAGAACTCTTTTAACGTCCGGTCGTGCCGAAAACTAGCCGTCAGCCGGGTGGTTGCCCCGCGCGCTTCATTCAGATTATAGATAAGCGTGTCAGTTCGGGTATCGGCAGTTAGCAGAAACCGGTTGGCATCGGCCCTGAAATCAAAATTCAGGGTCGAATTTGATACAACCCGCGGGAAATTCTGCCAGTAATGGCGGATCAGCCCCAGGTCCTTGGTCACCAGTTCCCCCTCGAGGTTCAACGGTGCCGGCGGCGTTGTTTCGGCTGCTTCGCCGCTGGATAATGAATCCAGCATAATTTCATGGCGTATCCGTTCATCCAGATAGCGGGCCCAGTAACGTCCCTGGCGCACGATGTTAGTGGGTTTTATATCCCCGCGGATATTCAGGTCAAAAAGGGAACTGGTCAACCGGAACGTGCGGCTGCTCAAATCGGGCGAATCCAGGTCCATGTAAACCTGGTGGGCCTGTACCGTGTCGCCGCCAATGACAGATGCTTTGACATCGAGGTTGGCGCGGCCCTGAATGCGATCTGCCTGCAAGCCCTGCAGCTCGACGTTATAATCCAGGTTGAGCTGTGTCTCCGGGACCGGCTCGTAGCCGAAATAGCGGGAAAGATTAATGTTACCCGCCTCCCCCTTCAAGGCAAACTGGGTCTCCTCTTTCTTGAAATCGATCCATCCCTGCCCGGCCATCTGTTCATCGCCCGTCCGGTAGTTGTATGAGTGCTCAAAAAATCCGTCAACCAGCATTGCTTCAAACGAAAGGTTGTCGATAGCAATTTCATCGACAGTACTGTTATATAGTGAGGCCGAAAAGTTGTGCAGATCTTTTGAAAAATCGTACCCGATACCGTTCAGGGATATATCGAAATTCAGATTAGTAGTATCGACCCTGTGTGCCAAAAAGGGCGCCAGGTCGATGTTGTTGGCGGATAGCGAGCCAGAATACTTGAATGGAGTGCGCAACTGCGTGAACCCTTTTGCCGCAATGGAGCCGGCCGGCCCCTGCAGATTAAGATCAAGGTTCAGGGAATCCGGCGTCCCTGACGTGGCACCACTGATCTGAAGGTCTTCAAACAGGCTGAACTGGGCCTGATTAAGCGGACCGGTGACCACTTCCAGATCCTGCTTTCTGAGAAACAGATCTTCTACGTTGAACAGGTAATTCAGCTCGCTTCTCTCATTTAATTTATTAATATGTCCGTCGATGCTCACGTAACTTTCACCGATCCCGAAATCAAATCGCTCAATGTGGAGCGAATCGAGATCCCCGTCGGCAACGACGTGGAAATCAAGCGGATCACTGATTGACGGAACGGAGGGAATGAGCCCGGAAAATTCGGCAAAGACCATTTTCTCCGAGTGGAAGTCAAGATCGTAGCTGGCACCGGGCAACTGCCGGCGGACCGAGTCCGATTCCAGGTTGACGCCGTCAATCTGGCCGCTGACGGTCAGCTCAGAGAGTGGCGTCGTTATATTAAAGGCGTTAAACTCCAGAAATCGGCTGTCGTTATAAATTTGACCCGAAAACCGGAGGTTGTCAAAATCCATGCCATGAAGATTGGCCGAAAAATGCTCAAAATCGAGGAAACGCTGCACCTCACTCAGCTCCAGGAACATGGCGGTGCTGATGGAATCGGCACGAAAAGGTTCCGGCAGGATCACGTTATTCTGTTCATTGTGAAACTCTTCCACGAACAATGAGCCGTTCCGGATAGTCAACAGAGGTGCAATAATCTCCACTTGCTGAATCCAGGAGCTGCCCAGTTGCTGTTGACGTTCGGGCTGTATGGAACGCCGCCGGAAGGCTTGGTTCATGGTATATTCGCCCTCTCCGTTATTCATGAAACGCAGCTCGGGCCGCTGCAGCTGAAAGGCTACAATACTGATTTTATTTTGCAGCAGGCTCCAGAGATCGATTTGCGTATGTAGTTTGGAAATGGAAATCACGCTGTCCCGGCTGTCTTGAGTCATCAGGGAATCTTCGGAGCGGGGGGCCTCCAGGGTTACGTCGGTCAACTCAAAACGGAAAGGCATCAATCCTTCCAGCTCGCCAATGGAGAGCTCCCCGTAATAACGACTGTTAAAACTCTCTTCGATCTGGTTGGCAATATAGTTTTTTGAGGTATTCAGCTGGAGCAGCCCAAACAGGCTCCCGCAGAGCAGCAGCCCTCCCACGAGGAGAACCAGGATGATTCTCCAAAAATATTTCCATACGGTATGTATCCAGCGTAAAACCACGCTCAGTGTCAACTAAATTGTTTGTAGGCGAACGACCACGCAGCCTCTATAAGACCGGTATCCTCACACGGGTAAATGTATGGACTTCCCCACTCATCTAACAGAATAAGGCGGATGTTCCCATCCTTCACTTTTTTATCTGTTTTCATAGCCCGGATCAGCTTATCCATTTGAGGCACCAGCTCGTACAGCTTTATCGGGTACAACGGCTTGAACGTTTCAAAACGTGTACTATTAATGTGGGCTCCCAGCTGTGTTGAGGCGTATACGGCGGCAATCATTCCTGCAAAGACGGCCTGTCCGTGCGATATCTTTCCGTAACCGGCCTCTTTTTCAATTGCATGGGCAAACGTATGACCAAAATTAAGGAATGCCCGCACACCCGCTTCCAGGGTATCCTCTTCCACGATTTCGACCTTTATGGAGGCACTTTGGGCTATCAAGTTAGTCCACTTTTCTGTCGGTTGAAAACCGGCACCTGATACCAGTTCAGAAGCAGTTTCAAAGATTTCCGGGGAATGAATGGCCCCGTATTTCAGTATCTCCGACAAGCCGTTGATCCACTCCTGCTTCTCAAGGGTTTCAAGGAAGCGGGTATCGGCAAATACGGCATCCGGCTGGTAAAACGCACCGACCAGGTTTTTACCGACCTTGTGGTTGATGCCGGTTTTTCCCCCGATGGAGCTGTCTACCATGGCCAGCAGAGAGGTGGGCAGGTGAACCAGCGGGAGCCCCCTGAGGGCTGAAGAGGCTGCGAACCCGGCCAGGTCTCCCGTCACGCCACCGCCAACAGCAAACAGGGGTGTTCCCCGCTCGGCGCCCTGCTCCAGGACAAAATCAACGACCTGCTGCCACTGAGTGCTGCTTTTACTCTTTTCACCTTCGGGTACCACGTATGTTCCAACCTGATCAAAATAGCTGTTAAGTCCCGCCGATATTCGATCTGCATGCAGGCGGTAGACCTTCTCATCCACCACCGCAAACGCTCTGCGCGGAGAATACCTTCCTGCACAAAATTCTGTGATTTGATCCCACAAATTGTTGCCAATATGGATCCTGTAATCCTGCTGGTAACTGATTGGTACATCAATTGTGTGCGACATGATTGCGTATTTTTTTGACGAGTGCGGCGGCGGTATCCTCGATTGAGGTCTCGTTATCGTTGCGTATGGTGATCTCCGCCTGGCGGTAATATTTGAGCCGTTGGTTATATAGTTCGCTGAGTTCTTCCTCCAGGACAGCCCTGTCCTTCACGGTACCGTCCTCATTTAACAGGAGTGGCCTGTTGTCGTGCTGCATTATGCGGTCCAAGATAACAGAAAATGGGGTCTCTATAAATATCAGCAGCCCGTTTATTTTAATATGGTCGACCAGGTGCTGGTTGTGGAGCGCTCCTCCACCCAGTGCCAAAACTCCCTCATAGTTTCTTATTGTATCCAGTAGTTGTTTGCGCTCCAGGGAGCGGAACCGTTGTTCGCCCTCCTCCTCAAAAATTTTCGGGATCGGCTTGCCGGCCTGTTTCTCTATTCTTGTATCCAGATCGGCAAAAGGAAGTTCCAGCTTTTCAGCCAGTGTCCTGCCAAGCGTCGATTTTCCAGTGCCCATAAATCCACATAAAAAAAGTATTCCGGGCAGATTCTTGATCGATTCCATCAGTGATTCGGTTTTTGTGGTGGTACCATTTCTACTTCTTCCCGTTCGACGACCACGGCGCCCGGAGGCGAACCTTTCGGACTTCGAACATATTTCACTTTTGTGTACATGACTGGCGCCGTCTTCATTCCACGCGCCTTGGAATAGTAGGCCGCGTAGCTGGCCGCCTGCAAGATGATGTTTTTGGGAGGAAACTCTTTCTGGTTTCCCATGCGTATAACGGTATGGGAGCCCGGCACACCTCGCGCGTGCAGCCACACATCCTCTTTGTGGGCCAGGCTGGTGAGCTTGTCGTTGCTCTTGGCGCTTTTACCAATCCACACCTCGTACTTACCCACCTTGAACTTTCGAAAAGGTGACTGCGCCTGGTCCTGGTCGCCGGTGCCGTACCCATATTTTTCGAGCGTCTCGTCGCGATCCTTGATCCACTTTTCCAGCTCATACAGCCGTTCAAACTCTTCCATTTCATCCAGAAGTTTTTTCAGCTCCCCAATCTCCTGCTCCACGCCGCTGATCCGCTCCATCGCTTTTTCATAGGAGGTGCGCGACTCCTTGGCCTTTTCGTAATAATGCTGCGCGTTTTCCGCCAGATCCTTCTGATCTTTCAGCGGTATCGTCACCGTCTGAGACTGGTTATACAGATCCTCAACTTCGATCTGTTGCTGATCGGGCGCCCTGTTTTCATGGGCATGTGCCATCAACAAATGACCGTATTTCTCATATTCATCGGCCCGCTCCAGGCTTTTATCCGCCTGTTTCAGCTGTTCCAGCTGGCTTTCCCGTTTGTTCAGCGCCCGTTCCAGCATCTGCTGCACCTTATGCCGGGCCTGGTGCAGCCGGCGGGTGTGCACGGCATTCCGGTAGGCATGGCGAATCATGTTATTGACGGTATCAAACGCCTCCTCCGTCTCAATGTCCAGCACCGCTTTTGACCACAAGCAGGTTTCACCGGTGACCAGCACGCGCGGGTGTGGGTTGCTTTTCAACTCTTCGGTAATCCAGCTCACAAACGACTTTACCTCCTCCGGTGCCATATCCGCCACATCATGCTGCTCAACCAGCGCGGGAATCAGATTTCTCGGGAGCAGCGGATTCAGCCTTGTGATCTGGTTTTTCGGCTTTGCCTTCGGATTGACCTCATTCGAAAACGTCGGCGCATACGGTTCAGGGGGAGGCTGCCCGACCTTTTCGCCGGGATTTTTAAACGATTCGACGATTTCGCCATCCCGAACCAGGAAGATATTGGGTTTACTGCTGAACAGCTTAAACAACAGGTGATCCTGGTCCTCAAAATTGAGGTAGACAAGCCGATCGTAATGGGCCAGTTCCACATTGACGATTTTTTTGCCCTCCACCCCCTTGAAAAATTCAATAACATTGCTCTTTTTAGGAGGACGGTACGAGTCAACAAATAGTGCCGTTTCAGTTGGATTTGCACTAAATATTAATCGCAGCGGTTCAGATAATGTGTCAAGAAATATTTCCACTACATCTTTGTGGGGAGATATTGCAACGTCAAAATAGGTGCCTTCCAACTTTTCATTTAATTCCTCATTTAAATATATTAACTCAAAATAGTTGTTCATTATCTTTCTTTAGAACAATGGTTGTAAAAAAGTTAAAGATTAAGGCGAAATGACGTACCCTATTTTTAATTCAGTTGTCAATCAAATCAAGAGTGATCTCGAAAGCAGGAGTGTCAAGATAAAAACTTTCAAGACGTGGAACGAAGACCGAATTAACGCCACGGGACTCGAAATCGTTATTGACCTGGAAGAGCGGACCGAATTTATCAAAGAGCTGTCCTTTAACTTTGACTGGGATCGCTTCCGTGAAACCGTACTGGCCAAACAGCTGGAGGGCATGGAAGAGCACCCGTTCCTGCTCGAGGACAACATGGTGAGCACCCGCATTGCCCCGGTTATCGACATTGAAGTTACCTGGAGATTCGACGAGGAACGATCGCAGACCGGCGTCTCCGGGCAAAACGGCAACCGGCGGCTGGAAACCGCCAGTGAATGGATGGAGCGAATCAGCGAGGAGGTAAACAGCCTGCTCGACGATGATGACATTATCACCCGCTGGCACATTGAAGTGGAGGGCGATGAGTATGGAAAATACTTGTCGGCTATCAATCTTATCTCCTATTTCCAATATACGCTGGCGGACCTTACCAGTCTGAACAGCGTGCACCAGTTCGTCACCGAACGCCTGAAAGAACTGCTGCTTAAATCTCAAAAAGTAATGAAAATCTCTGACCGGGTCCTGCATACGGTAGCTGCAGCCTGACCACCGGCACCGGCGGTGCAGTCATGAAATTCCAACCCCTTAACACGAAAGGCCTTCGAGAAAGCGAAGGCCTTTACTTGTACAGCGCGTCGAAGCTGCTACTTGTTTTTCTTGTGCCGGTTCTTCCGCAACCGTTTTTTACGCTTGTGCTTGGCTATTTTTGAACGCTTTCTCTTTTTTCCACTTGGCATGATTGCTCACCCATTTTTTATTCTTGTTTATATCGTGCTACATGTCTGTTGCAGATTTTAGATAAATGTGGCCCAAATATAGCAATTTATGGGTTCATTCCTATAAGGAGACTTTACCCCCCTGCGTCTGCTATACTGCGTGTTCGATATTGTAACGCGTTTACCTGTAAAAAAGAGGTTTATTTCGTTAACTCCAACCCCCCGTGTTCCAGGAGAGCGTCAGGTGGCTGAGCCATTAAAAGTGGGGTTTATTGGCTCTATGAGATTCCATCCTGCAGAAAGAGACTCCGTATACACGAACAGTCAACACAGGTCAAAACTACGAAGCGGCAGCCTCCTGTCTAATGAACATCAGCAGGTTATTCACTGTCTTCCTCCTCCATCATCGACTCATTTACCGCTTCCTTGAAGTCCTTGGAAACTTTCAGCACCGGTACATACTGTTCCGGCACAATCACCTCTTCATTAGTTTTGGGATTCCTGGCCACGCGCTCGGCGCGCTTGACGACCTTGAAACTGCCAAACCCCCTGAGTTCAATATTTTCTCCCCGTTTCATAGCGTCTATGACCGTCTCCATAAATCCGTTAACCACCGCTTCGGTTTCCACTTTGGTTAATCCGGTTGAAGATGAAATTACATCAACTATATCAGCTTTAGTCATAATTGGTCACCCTGAATAATTGTTCTTTTTGTTAAATCACTGTGAGTTTCAACTCAAAAAAGCGGAATGTTTGCACATTACCGACCATCTTAACTTTTTTAAGATGCATTGAATTCCATACACTTATTTTCACCTAAAAAAGTGCTAAATCTTTTATACTTTCACATTTGCTTAAATTAAACCGAAATTTTAAACGGTAGCAAATACGCATGGAAACATTTGACTTCATCATTAGCTGGTTAGTAGACCTTATTTGGAATACACCGGAATCGTTTCCAGCAATGGTGGTTATTCTGCTTGCGTTCGGAATATATATTACGATACGGTTGGGATTTGTCCAATTCACGCGGTTCAAACACGGGTTAAAAGTGGTTACCGGCTTTTATGACGACCCGGAGGATGAAGGAGACATCAACCATTTCCAGGCGTTGACTACCGCGCTTTCGGCCACTGTGGGGATCGGGAATATTGCCGGTGTGGCGCTGGCCATCCACTACGGCGGGCCCGGCGCCCTATTTTGGATGTGGATTACCGCACTGCTGGGCATGGCGATAAAATTCACCGAGGTGACGCTGGCCCAGGAATACCGGAGCACCAACCCGGACGGCACTGTTTCCGGCGGCCCCATGTACTATATTGAACGGGGACTGGGATCCAACTGGAAATGGCTGGCCGTGGCGTTTGCCATTTCGGCTGCCATCTGCGCCTTTTTAACGGGTAATGCCGTACAGGCAAACACCGTGGCTGACGTTATGAAAACAGATTTTATGATACCGGTTGGCGTCACAGGGTTCATTACCGCAAGCTTGGTAGCTGCGGTGATTTTGGGCGGCATCAAGCGTATTGGACGAGTGACCTCCCGCCTGGTGCCTTTTATGGGTATCCTTTACGTGCTGGGCGCCCTTGTCATTCTCTTCATAAACTACCAGGATGTTGTCCCAGCTCTTGGCCTTATCTTCAGCAATGCTTTTAATCCACAGGCCGGAGCCCTGGGAGTCGGTTCCGGAGCCCTGATATTTACCCTTAGCTACGGCGTGCAGCGCGGATTATTTTCTAATGAAGCGGGCCAGGGTTCCGCCCCGATTGCCCATTCTGCAGCCAAAACCGATCAGCCGGTTCGGGAGGGAGTTGTTGCCCTGCTGGAACCGTTCATCGATACGCTGGTCATCTGCACCATGACGGGGCTCGTCATCGTTTCCACCGGGGCATGGGACATGCGCCACAAGTCCGCCGTTGATCCGGCTGACGAGGTGGTAACATATGAGTTGAACACCCAAAACGCGCAAAGTGATAACGGGACCAACGTGCTATACTTTTCTGGTGGTCTCCCCGAAAACGGAACCATGAACTACTACGACGTGCCAGTCGACACCATGTTCACCGACCCGGCCTACACCGCACCTTTCAACGGGAGAATTGAACTAAACGAAAGCGGAGTTTCTGTCTATACCGACAATGGCGATCAGCTGACAAGTCTGTACGGCGGCGTGGTCCAAAACGGGGCCCCGCTAACCTCCGCCGCTTTTGAAAAAGGCTTGGCTCCCATATTCCCGGGAGGGGGCTATCTTGTAACATTTGCCGTTCTTCTCTTTGCCATCTCGACCTCCATCAGCTGGAGTTATTACGGAGACCGTGCCGCCCAGTACCTGTTTGGGTTCAAGTCGATCTTCTGGTACCGCGTCATGTTCGTGGGCATGCATTTCTTCGGGGCCGTCGTCACCCTCACTACCATCTGGAATTTTGGAGATGTCATGCTCGGACTTATGGCTTTCTTTAATATCATTGCCCTGTTTGCACTTTCCGGAGTCGCCTACAGAATCACAAAGAAATATTTTGAGAATACGGAGGTTTGACGTACATGTCTGCATGCGCTGCAAAGTCAGCTGTTTTGGCTGTACATATGGGGAGGATACGATACAACACTTTATGGAATTCAGCCCCAAATACCTCTGTAACAGGCAATAAACGTTTGATCAACGACCGGTCAGACGTAAATCCGTAACTTGTATACTGTCTCGTTATATGGAAAACAAAAAAAATGTCACCCTGATCCGGCACCCGGTAATTTCCCGTGATCTCACCATTCTGCGCAGCCGCACTTCGAGCATTACCGACTTCAGGGCTGCTCTCAAACGAGTGGCTACCATCCTGGCCTATCATGCCCTGCGGGAGCTGCCACTGCGCCCGAAAACGGTGGATACTCCCATTACGCAGACAGAAGGATACGATATTGATGCAGAGGTGATCGTTGTACCGATCTTGCGTGCCGGCCTTGGCCTGGTGAATGGAATCATTGAATTTATCCCCGATGCCAAAGTGGGTCATCTGGGCATGTATCGCGATGAGGAGACCCACGAGCCGGTGGACTATTATTCAAATTTACCCGACGGCCTTGATGAGGCGTTTGTTTTACTCGTGGATCCCATGCTGGCCACCGGCGGAAGCGCTAACGACGCCCTCACCTATCTTAAAAACAAAGGAGCACAACAAATCCGCTTTGTTTCGTTAATATCGGCACCGGAGGGCATCGAATTCCTCCAACAGGAACATCCGGATATACATCTTATTACAGCAGCAATCGATGAACGGCTGAACGATGACGCATTTATCGTTCCCGGCCTAGGTGATGCAGGTGACCGCTATTTTGGAACTCAATAGTACATATCTCGCTTTTGTGATTTCGCTGTTAACCGTGGCGGGGCTCGCCCTCTCTTCCTGCGGTGAGCTATCCGACTCCCAGTCCCAGCGTGTCAGGGAAGCACTGAATGACACTCTTCTTTCGAGCACGGAATCCTGGGGGGTGGATATGGAGCTGATCAAGGAAGGCCAGAAAAAAGTACGCATCAGGGGTACCTATGCCGCCTCCTACTCGATGGAAGAGGTCAATGAAACGCGCATTGCAGGACCGGTACATGTAGAAGTTTACGATTCGACCGGCACCGTGGAAACCCGTGTTACGGCCAACCGGGCGGTGTATCAGCCCAATGAATCGATATTCAACCTCCACGGGGATGTGCGCGTCCGAACGAACACCGAACGCCGGTTGCGATCGGAATTTCTGAAATGGGATTCGGGATCGAACGAGGTTTCAACCCCAAAATTTGTGATCATCACAACGCCCTCGGACAGCATCGCCGGCAACGGTTTCGAAGGCACAACCGACCTTTCGGAATACACTATCCGAGAGGTCACCGGCCAGTTCACGATCAACTGACATGGCAAATTCTTCAGCTGTTTTTCAAAAACTGCAGGCCCTTTGGCCGATCCGGAGACCGCAAAAAATACTGCTCTCCGCACTCTGCATTGTCGCCCTCACCATCCCGAAACCGGTGGAGGCTCAAAACCAGGTGACAATCAACCAGGCTGAGGAGGTAATCGGGGCCACGGTACAGGGAGAGCGGGTACGCAAACTCATCGGCGAAGTAAGCCTCCGAACCGACGATATGGTGATGTATTGCGACAGCGCCTACCAGTATCTCGAAAAAAATGAGGTGCGCGCATTTGGCAACATCGAAATTGATACCCCGGAAGAGCAGATCTACGCAGACACCCTCGTCTACTTTACGGATGTGGATTTCAGTCAGCTTCGCGGCCGTGTTATTATTGAAGCAGACAGCGCCACCCTGTTCAGCCAGGCAGTAGACTACCGGTTTTCAACCAAGGTCGGTCACTTCCTGGAGTACGTTCGCCTGGAAGACCAGGAGGGCGTCTTGACAGCCAACAGCGGCTTCTACTACCGGGAGCCCGACAGTGCCGTGTTCCGGGGTGATGTGCAGATTGCCGACAGCCTGCAGTATGTAGAGGGAGACAGCCTTTTTATCAACCGGCAGAAAGAAACCTACCGCCTGTATGGCAACATCTTTGTTGACGACCGCGAAAATAACGTCATGCTCAAAGGCGACTCCCTGAAAGCAGACACCGTGGGACACCGCAAGCTGGAAGGAGATGCATGGCTAAAAAAATTCGGAGCTGAACCGGATACCTCAGCAGATTCCAGCGACCCTTCATTAACCGACCGTTCTTCCGGGATCAACCCCCGGCCCGCGGACTCATCCACCACGCCAGACAGCATCCGGGACGATTCATTATCGCCTTATGTCCGGCAAAAGAGAGCCCGGATCGCCCCCCCCGACAGCATTAACACCTCAGGAACGCCCTCTCCCGCACCGCCCGACACCGCCGCTTCCGACACAACCCACATCAGGGCCCGGACCATCTACTCCATCCAGGAAACTACCGATACGGATACCATTTCGGTCATCAACGCCTATCAAAATGTGCGTATATGGTCCCCGAAATTTTCTGCTGTTGCGGATACGGCCCGCTACGATGATCAAACCGAAAATTTCGTTTTGCGGTCCAATCCCACTGCCTGGCATAAGCAAGTCCAGCTGACCGGTCCATATATACGCGTGCGTCTGGAAAATGGAGAGATCGACCAGCTGGTCTCATTCCCCGTCCCGTTTGTCGTGCAGCAGGATACCGCCATTGACCGGCTGAATCAGATCACGGGAGACACGCTGCGGGTAAATTTTATCCAGGGAGAAATATCGAGAATTCATGTCGCACCGAATGGACAGTTGTTACGCTTCACCAAAAACGAAAATGATGAACCGGACGGAGCTGTTGAAATGACAGCCCCCTCGATCACGCTCCTGTTTGAGGCGGGAGCCCTCGACTCTATGAAGGCACTGGGACCGGTAGACGGCATGTACCTGCCGGAAAGTCAAAAAACGGCCGAACGCCGCCTCGACGGGTTTACCTGGACCCCCGAACTGCGTCCCCAACGTCCCCGTGAACCGATGAAACGGCGGCTCCCCCCGATCCCGGAAGACCCGCCATTTGAACTGCCGGCCCGGTATCGGCAGGCTCACATGCCTGAGTAAAGGAAACCGGGATTCCCATATTCAGGCTATGTAAATCATCAATTCACCTCTTCCAGCTTCATATTTTCCTCGATTATCTGTTCCTGTTTCTCATAGGGCACCTTCGCATAATGTGAAAAAGCCCGTGTATAGCTGGCACTGCCCTGAGTCATCGACTTGAGGCGGGTGGCGTAGTGGTCCAGCTCTTCAAGTGGAACCTGGGCTTTTATCTTTTGAATGGAGCCCTCGGCATCCATCCCCTGGATCTGGCCGCGCCGGGTACTGAGGTCACTCATCACATCTCCCATATACTGGGCGGGAACGGTAATCTCCAACTCATAAATCGGCTCCAGCAACTGTGGATCTGCCTTCATAAAGCCATCCCGGAATGCCATCAGGGCCGCCGTCTTGAATGCCGCTTCATTTGAGTCCACCGAATGCATCGAACCGTCGTAAACCGAAATCCGAAGATCCCGTACCCTGCACCCGCTCATCGGCCCATTTTCCATTTTTTCCATGATCCCTTTCAGGATCGCCGGCATGAACCGGTTGTCGATTACACCACCCACAATGCAGTTCCTGAAAACCAGCTTTCCGCCCCACTCCAGGTCAATTTCCTGCACATCGCGCACTTTCAGGTCGTCATGCTCCGGCATACTCTCTTTAAGAGGTTCCATCAGCATGTAAACCTCGGCATACTGGCCCGCACCACCCGACTGTTTTTTATGCTTGTAGTGCGTTCTGACGCTACTGGTAATCGTCTCGCGGTATGGAATACGCGGCTGGACAAACTCAAAATCGAGGTTAAACCGGTTTTTCAGCTCATATTTAATTACGTTCAGGTGTTCTTCGCCCTGCCCGTGCAGTATCACCTGATTGAGTTCCTGGCTATGCTCTACCTCCATCGAGGGATCCTCATGCTGCAGCTGATGCAGTGCCGTACCGAGTTTATCCTCCTCTCCCTGCCGGTTGAGTTTGATCGCAGTGCGGATCGTCGTCTTCGGAAATTCGATCGGTTCAATGGTTACCTCTTGTCCTTTTTTATGGAGGGTCTCATTCACACCGATATCCTTCAGCCGGACGGCCGCGGCAATATCTCCTGTTTTAACTTCAGGGATATCCACCCGCTTTTCCCCGTTCGTCAGATACAGGTTCGAGAGGCGCACCGAATTGCCGGTACGACTGCTGACCAGATCAAGCCCGGAAGTCACAGATCCGCCATACACTTTAAAATAGATCAGGTCGCCGACATGAGAGGCGGCACTGTCTTTAAACGTGAACATAATCGGCGGACCTTCAGGATTGAGCTGGAGCAGATCCCCGTCAGTTGTTGCAGGCGGATTGGCCTCCAGCGGATTCGGTGCCACGTTGCCCAGGAATCCCATAACGCGCCCGGTACCCATGTTGCGGGTGGCACAACAGCAAAACAACGGGTACAGATCCTGATTCAGCAGCGATTTTTGCAAGCCCTCCCGCATCTGGCTTTCGGTCAGCTCCCCCTGCTCAAAATAGAGATCCATCAACGTCTCATCATTTTCTGCCACCGCTTCAACCAGCTCATTATGCAGCAGTTCCGCCTGCGACTTTTGAGAATCGGGGATCGGCAGTTTATCGGGCTTTCCTCCCTTTTTGGGAAATTCATACATCGTCATCTTGAGCACGTCAATGATGGCGTGAAAATCATCGCCCTCGCTAAACGGATACTGTACCACCACTATCCCCCGGCCAAACCGTTCCTTCGCCATGTCCACCGTCTTCTGGAAATCGGACTGTTCGGAATCCGGCTTGTTGACGATAAAGAGTGACGGGATGCGATAATTTTGGGTGTACCGCCAAAGCGACTCCGTGCCAACTTCAACGCCATACTCGGCGTTCAATGTGAATATGGCGGTGTCTGCCACGCGCAGCGCACCAACCACTTCTCCCACATAATCGGAGGTGCCCGGCGTGTCAATCAAGTTGATCTTGCTGCCCCGCCAGTCCAGATTCAGAAAAGAAGAAAAGACAGATTTTCCTTTCTCATGTTCAATTTCATGGTAGTCGGAAACCGTATTTTTATCCTCAATGGTCCCCCGGCGGCGGGTAGTTCCCGATTCGTACAGCATCGTCTCGGCTAGCGTGGTCTTTCCCGATCCCGAATGCCCCAGTAATACGACATTGCGAATTCGTGATGGCTGGTACACATTCATAGCTACCTCCTTTTTTTGACAGGCTATATATTCGGCGGCAGCCGGAGCGTTCACACATTCCCGATACGTACTGAACTCTCTGTTTTGCAACGTTCTGACTTCCGCCAGATATGTGGTTTTTGACAAGTAATACAAAAAACGGAATGAACCCAAAAAATTATTCAAAATCTTACAGTAAACGGGGTAGATGTTTTAAAAAATGCTGTTTTAAACCATCACAACTTCAACTGTGAAAGCTTATTTTTCCAGCTCTTGCTGGTATTCTTTCAGTACGTAAGATTATATCATAGAGGGCTTTGCAACTCCCTCAATTCCTCGTTCTGAGGGAGTGGTACTCCCGTTAAAAGGTCACCAAGGTTGGTAGTACAACTAACTCCCAACAAAATAGCAGGTTCTGCAAAGGTCCCAACACAGCTGGTTGTTTGTATGAAACGAGTACTGCTAATACAGGCGGAAGGGACATTGCAATGGCAATCAATCGGCAGGTTTTATTTTGGATCATTGGCGCCATAATATCATATTGTGTCAAATTAAAGATCCATCTCCTGAGAAGGTGGGGTTAAAATCTCTGTATAAAATCGCTGTCCCCTTGGTGCCGTGGGAAAGACCATCAACAAACAACGATTTTGGGTATTCAAATTATAGGTCAACAGTTATGTTTTTTGTATTTGATGTCGAAACAATTCCAGATTTTGAATTTGTGCGTTCGGTGCTGGAAGAGCCCGAAGAAGACCGGGACGCCCTGCTTATACAAGCAGGGGAAGAACTTGCGCGAAATCAGTCCGGTTTCCTGCCGCCAATGTATCACAAGATGATCGCCTGGGTGGGGTTATGGATTGAAAACAACGGCGTTCCCAAGCAGAAGGTATCCTGGAGTGGCACCGACGAGGTGGAGGGACTCAAATCCCTGTTCAATTCGCTTTCCACATATAAAGATTTTGGTCTGATTCACCACAACGGCCGCGGTTTTGACCTTCCCCTGCTAACCTATCGTGCCATGAAACATGGCCTGCAGATGCCGCTCAGGTTAAATCACCGCGATATTAAATACCGCTACAGCAACTCGAATGTGGATCTGCTGGATGAATTCAGCAACTACGGTGCCAGCTCCTGGCCCAAGCTCAAGCACCTCGGTTATCTTATCGGCATTCCCTTCAAGCAGACAGGGGAAGGCAATGAAGTGCTCGAAATGTTTAACCGCGATGAGATGGACCAGATTGAGCACTACTGCTACGAGGATGTCATGGCGACCTACATCGTGTGGCTCCACCTGAAGTATACTGTCGGTGATATCGGCAAGGAGCTGTTTGACAACCTGCAGGAGCGCGCGATGAACAAGCTTGCCGAGATCCAGGGAAACGAAGAATAACAGCTCCGGGTATTGCCACTGAAATGAAGTGGAGCCACCCGTTCCACTTTTAAGCCCCGGGGGTGGAGGCGTGTCTTCTCAGGAATCAACAATATGTTACAATTCGGAGAGTCCAAAAGTAGTTTTTATCGTGCTTCTGCCTGCCTTTTCACAATTCTGTCTTTCGACAAGACGGGTCACCGCCACTTTTGGCAAATCACCCGTTAGTCGGTATATTCACACCGATTAAATCAAACAATAATCCAACCCACAAATTTTGATTCATGAGCGTACTAGTAGGAAATGATACACGACTGGTTGTACAGGGCATCACCGGAAGCGAAGGCAGCTTTCATGCCGAGCAGATGATAGAATACGGAACCAACGTCGTTGCCGGAGTAACGCCCGGCAAAGGCGGTCAAACCCATCTGGATCGGCCCGTTTTTAATACCGTTGCCGATGCTGTGGAAAAAGAGGGGGCAAACACTTCTGTTATTTTTGTCCCTCCCCCCTTCGCCGGCGATGCCATCTCGGAAGCCGCTTTTGCCGGTATTGAGGTTATTATTTGTATTACCGAAGGCATTCCGGTCAAGGATATGATTACGGCCAAGCAGATTGTTACCAGTCACGGAGCTACGCTCATCGGACCCAATTGCCCCGGAGTTATCACTCCCGGAGAAGCAAAAGTGGGCATTATGCCCGGCGATATCTTTATGCCCGGCAATGTGGGACTCATCTCGCGCTCCGGTACGCTCACCTACGAGGCGGTCGACCAGCTTACAAAAG
Organism: Halalkalibaculum sp. DA384; assembly: GCF_043951955.1. Taxonomy (NCBI): domain Bacteria; kingdom Pseudomonadati; phylum Balneolota; class Balneolia; order Balneolales; family Balneolaceae; genus Halalkalibaculum; species Halalkalibaculum sp. DA384. The sequence goes on from NZ_JBINJE010000015.1 coordinate 96,389, forward strand.
CCGACCTCGGACAAAGTACGGCGATCGGTATTGGCGGAGACCCGGTTATCGGCACCACCCACACCGATGCAGTCAGGCTTTTCCAGGCCGACACCGACACCGAGGCGATTGTGCTGATCGGGGAGATCGGAGGAAGCGCCGAAGAAGAAGCCGCCGCTTACATCCGGGATAATGTAAACAAGCCGGTTGTAGCATTTATCGCGGGAAGTACGGCTCCTCCCGGCCGGCGAATGGGACATGCCGGTGCTATCATTTCCGGTGGACAGGGCACGGCGGAAGACAAGAAAAAAGCGCTTCGTGATGCCGGTGTCACTGTCGTTGACAGTCCCGCTGAAATCGGCGTTACTCTCAAAGAACTTGTGAGCGTTTAGACTTTACATATTTTCCCATCCTTTTAGGTGTCGCTTTATCCACAAGGCGACACCTCTTTTTTTGAAGACTATTTTCCCGGTTTTGTTGCTTTCCAACAACTGGAATCCTGTCCCACGATTGGCATACTGAAATGAATGTTTTGCCCAGGTTCCATATTCGGCATGTTATCGACAAGCTCCTTTTCGGGTTTGAAATAGCGCATGTTCAATCTTATACAAGGCTTTTGCAGTTCAATCGTATCGGGATATACGATTTTAGGCAATAAAGCCAGCGAATCTTTCTGAATCAGCCCAAATGGCACATAATCATGTCTTAAATGCTGATCCATTACCCGCTGTGCCATCCCGGCAAACGAGAATGCACCCATGAAAATAACAATCAATACCGTCGTATACTTTCTCATGCTTCTCCCTTTTTAGATCCCTTAAGAAGGCTTTGAAAACCGGGGGTTTTGTCCAAGGCCAAAGCCTGAACACATTCGAAACCGCAGTTTATACCTCATAAATGAGGATGTTGAATACGCGCAAATGCCGTAATTGGGCAAAACAACGGTTTTATAAAGTCCTCTTTAACTTTATACGTAACACTATGTCAACTATTGTAACAAGCTTACATATTCAAAACAACTATTCACTTTAATTCCGGGATGGAATTTCCGGATATCTCTGTTAATTTATTGCGGGAGTTTTACAAACCTGGGTTTTCAAAACCTTCTTTAGTTATTCCATTAAAATCAACTACCTTCATGGATCGAAAAGAGTTTATTAAATCAACTTCTGCCTCCGCATTTCTTTTTTCAACAGGAGTTGGACCTGTTTTGGGATCAGCATCAGGTGCGCATCCGACTGAATCAGTAATGACCGTCACCGGCGCTGTACCCGCCCGGGAAATGGGGATGACGCTGGTACACGAACATATTCTCTCCCGGTTTGGTCCACCGCCTGAAGAACCGGGTAGATACGATCGCGCGCAGGTTCTCCGGGAGGTGGTGCCCTACCTGGACTATATTAAATCTCTCGGATGCCAAACCATTGTTGACTGCACGGCTGCCTATTTTGGCCGAAACGTTGCGCTGCTTGAGGCCATCTCTGAGCAAACGGGACTCCACGTTTTAACCAATACCGGTATTTACGGGGCTGCGGGCGATGATTATATTCCCGGTTATGCCCATAAGGAAACGGCCCAGCAGCTCGCGCTTCGGTGGATCGACGAGTTTCAGAACGGTATCCAGGGAACAGATGTAAAGCCCGGATTTGTCAAAATCGGGGTCGACCCGGGTCCCCTCTCGGATATCGACGCAAAACTGGTACGGGCGGCCGCTCTCACCCACCTGGAAACCGGACTTTTGCTGCAGATTCACACTTCCGACAATCCCGATGCGGCAAACCAGCAACTACAAATTTTAAAAGAGGAGGGCGTGGCCCCGTCGGCGTGGGTTTGGGTACACGCACACAATGTGGATAATGCGAACAAACTGCTGGAAGCGGCCGAACGAGGTGCCTGGATCTCCCTGGACGGGCTGCGTACCCCAAATTACCTCAACGGATTTGGAGACAGCTCCAGCACGGTTATGCATCACCTGGAACTGATGAACGCTTTTAAGAGCGAAGGACTGCTCAACCGGGTGTTGCTCTCTCACGACGGATCGACCTACCCACCTGAGGGAGTCGCGAAACGTCCACTGGATGTGCTTTCAAATACCTTTATCCCTGTGCTGAAAGCAGCCGGTTTCACACAGGAAGAGATTAACCAAGTCACTCATAAAAATCCAGCAACAGCATTTTCAGTGAAGGTCAGAACCCTTTAACAACACACTATGGCTTATTTTTTAATCGGATTTGGCATCGGAACCCTCATGATCAGCGGTATAAAACATTACGAGGGCAGCCACTGGAAACATTTTCCCACGAAATTTATCACCGCCACCGGGTTTGGCTGCATCGTAACGGGAATGGCCCTGTTACTGTATTGAGGGGTAAAGTGAATGTACTGATCTGAAACGAGTTTCAGCGTCTACTGTCCAATGGCCGAAAGAGACTCATTCATCAGTCTTTTGGGGCTTAATAAATGAACCAGAAATTAACGCCCGAAATAGCAACTTTTCCGTTACAACTTTTATTATCAAGTGGGCTTTTACTTTTAACTGAACCTATTCTACACTCGTAGATTTCCCGTTGAATAACCTGACAGCATAACTGAGAACCTCGGAGAGCTTCGTCCCTTTTGCTTTATCAAAATCATTTTTAAGCATAATAGGAAAATCGGCGGATTCACTAGTTTTAAGACTGGAATCCTCAAAATCATTCCTGGTTTTAATACAAAACCCGCGTTTTTCCCTGCATCGCAAAAGTAACCTGTAGGTATTTACATCGCTGGAATCTTGTTTTATTGCAGTCTCTTTCGGATCTAATTCATACAGATTCAGATAGGTATACCTCCTGGCAATTTCTTTCTCACTTCCGTTGTTGTATTTTGGATTATAGTCTGTAATTCTGAACGAGCCATATTCATCCAGATCCCAATGGAGAGATGAATTGCCGGCGATCTCCTTTAAATACTCGATACCACTGGTGTTGATCCATTCAATAGTTTCCTGTTTTGACTGGCAAAAACCAGCCTGAAAAAGGAAAAGAACCGAAATAATTGAAAGTGTGAAGAGTCTCATTAATATCCTTCTAAATAACCATAGGGAAACATATCCCACTCTTTCCGGAACTATATAGTCAGCTCTTTAAACGTTCGTGCCTGCTTTTCTATCGCCGGTTCCGTCGCCAGTCGCTCAATACTTGACGCACCAAAAAAACCGGCGACGCCCTCGGTATGATTAAAGATATACTGGGCATCCTCCGGCTCGGCAATGGGCCCGCCATGACAAAGGACAATCACATCGTCCCGGACTTCCACGGCAGCATCATGAATTTTTTGTACCCGATCAGCGGCGTCTTCCAATGACAACGCCAGTTCTGAACTTACTCCTATCGAACCTTTGACCGTTGTATTCATATGAGCAACAATGACGTCTGCACCCGCTTCAGTCATTATAACAGATTGCTCCTCGTCAAATACATAGGGACATGTCAGCATATCCATCTGGTGAGCGAGCCGCACCATCTCAACTTCCTTTTCAAAACCCATATCCGTTTCTTCAAGGGCCTGCCTGAAGTTTCCATCAATAACCCCGACCGTGGGAAAATTTTGAATGCCATCAAAGCCCATTTCCTTTAATCTTTTCAAGAACGCCGGCATTAATCGAAATGGGTCCGTACCACAAACACCGGCCAGCACCGGTGTATCTTCTACCACCGGCAACACTTCTCCGGCCATATCCACCACAATTTCGTTGGCATCACCATAAGGCATTAATCCTGCCAGGCTTCCACGGCCCGCCATCCGATAACGCCCGGAATTATAAATAATAATGATATCCACACCGCCCCGTTCGGCAAATTTAGCTGAAATACCGGTACCCGCCCCGGCACCGATAATAGGGTTCTCCTCTTTTATTTGAGCATGCAGACGATTTATACAGTTTTCATATGGAATAAAAGGCATCGTGTGTAACTCCTAATTTCAATATTCGTTTTTCATTTAAATCAGACAACCTTAATCCTGATTATTCACCAGGAAATTTGGTAGTGAGCAAGGTGAAGCAGCAGTAGTAAGTATTATTGGTGGGTCAAGCAGACCATAATCAAATTTTCAGCTTTCATTACCAAAAATTGAGCTTACAGATAAACAAATCGAACTGTACTATCAGCTAATTGCTTAACCAATTATTTCACATATATTCGTGAATAATCCGGGTTAGCAACACCCTTTCTAACGATTAAAAAACTCGAAAAATAAATCCAAAAAAGAGCCGTAAAACCATTTCAATGGCTTTACGGCTGGGCTGCTTAGGGAAATATAACTCATTCAGTCTATTACATTTTTAATCATGCCCGTCTACTTTGACAGCGTAAACTCCGGCAGGTGTTTGATTTCGCCCCCGTTCATCGCCGACTCATGCGCCAGCAGGCCCACGCAGGTCCAGTTGGCCGACTGCCGCGCGTT
>NZ_JBINJE010000016.1:0-97966 GCF_043951955.1 Halalkalibaculum sp. DA384
TAAGTTTATGTTGCGCAACGACTTAAATATACTGAATCTTCCGCTTTTTTATTCGAAATAAGTACTTTTCTTATCTCGAACTCACGTTAAATAGGAAAATATCAAAAAAAAGAGCATATGGATAGTTCAGTAGATCGCCGGGATTTTATTAAGATGGCCGCTTCAGCGGGACTCGGGCTAAGTTTGCAGGGACCGGCTTCCCTGTGGCGGGATCGATCGTCCCGGGCAGAGATGAAAGTCGGAATTATTGGCCTTGATACTTCTCACAGCATTGCTTTCACCAAAGCCCTGAACGACCCGAATGTAGCTCCCGACCTGGCTGGGTTTCCCGTTGTAGCCGCCTACCCGAAAGGGAGTTTGCGAATTGAATCGAGCTACAGCAGAATTCCGAAGTATACCGAACAGGTAAAAGAGATGGGAGTCGAAATTGTCGATTCGATTGATGAGCTCCTCGACAAGGTCGACGCCGTCTTGCTGGAGACCAATGACGGGAACCGCCACCTGGAACAGGCGATTCCCGTTTTTATGTCGGGCAAGCCGGTTTTTATTGACAAGCCGATAGCGGGTTCACTGTCTGACGCCATAGCTATTTTTGAAGCTTCCGAGCGATATAATGTTCCCACCTTCTGTTCCTCTTCCCTCCGATATATGGAAAACGCCCAGGCGATAAGAAACGGGGAGCTGATAGGCAAGGTTACCGGTGCGGATACCTACAGTCCCGCTCTCCTGGAAAAGACGCATCCTGATCTTTTTTGGTACGGCATTCACGGAGTGGAAACACTTTTTACCGTCATGGGAACAGGATGCGAGAGCGTAGTCCGCAAGCACACCGCTGACACCGATGTGGTGGTCGGAACCTGGGAAGACGGTCGCATCGGTACATTTCGTGGACGCAGGTCGGGACAGCACAGCTATGGAGGAACGGCGTTTGGCGAGGAGGGAGAAGCCCAGGTGGGTCCCTACAGGGGATACCGGCCACTCCTGGTCAAAATCGTGGAGTTCTTTCGCACGGGCGTTCCCCCGGTCGGCAAAGAGGAGATCCTGGAAATTTATACTTTTATGGAGGCGGCCGATGAGAGCAAGCGCCGCGGTGGGGAAGAGGTGAGGCTGGATGAAGTGTTCCGGAACGCCGGCGGCTGACAGGGCTGAAGTTGCATGTGGTGGCGAACGACCTCTTTTGTTCTCACGGAACTGTACTGGTCTGCCCGATCATCCAGCGAAGGCCGCACCATCTCTGCAAAGATTACACTAATAATCTCGGTATCTGCCTCGAACGGCAGGGGTTGCCGGGAAAATTTTTTTGAAAATGTGCAATCGATTGCATTTATTGCTTGTGGGCAACGGATGTAAAACGGGATTAACGGGATACACCTTGCCATCCAAATGGATCTGAAAACATCAAAATAGTAGTCGAAACTAATATATCGGTATGCGTATCTTAAAAATAATGCTTTCTTTTCTTATAGTAGTCTTTCTGGTATTTCCACAAACCCTGTTGGCCCAGGAGGAGTGGACTCCTCTTTTTGATGGGGAAACGCTGAATGGGTGGACGCAGAAGGGTGGTGATGCACCCTACACCGTGGAAGATGGTGCGATAGTAGGAGAAACAATTCCGAACAACGATAATTCCTTTTTGACCACCGACAAAACGTATGGAGACTTTATTCTGGAGTTTGAGGTATGGGTGAATCCCCATATTAACAGCGGAGTTCAAATCCGGAGCCTGAGCAAAGAATCGTACAGAGATGGCCGGGTGCACGGGTACCAGGTAGAGCTGGATCCCTCGGATCGCGCCTGGACCGGCGGAATTTACGATGAAGCGCGGCGTGGATGGCTGTATCCGATAACACAGAGTGAGAAATCGCAAAGTGCATTCCGCAACGGGCAGTGGAATAAAGTCAGGGTTGAAGCGATCGGTTCAACCATTAATACCTGGGTGAACGGCGTGCAGTGTGCCCGCCTGGTGGATGATATGACCGCCGAGGGTTTTATCGCACTGCAGGTTCATTTTCCCTGGCAGGACCAAATGGTTGGCGGTAAGGTAAAATGGCGTGATATCAGGATCCTTACGGAAAATCTTGAAGCACACCGTACGACCCCGGATCCGCAGGTTCCGGAGATCAGTTACCTGAAAAATGAATTAACCGAGTTGGAGAAACGCCGCGGATGGCGCCTGCTGTGGGACGGAAAAACAAGTGACGGCTGGCGTGGAGCCAAACTCGATCATTTCCCGGAAAGCGGCTGGGAGATTGAGGATGGAGTGCTCACGGTACAGGAGACCGACGGCGGCGAAGCCACGGGCCCCGGCGATATCGTTACCCGCAACCAGTTCAGCGATTTTGAGCTGGAGCTCGAGTTCAAGATTACCGAGGGCGCCAACAGCGGCATCAAATATTTTGTCGACCCGGGGCTGAACCAGGGACCCGGATCAGCTATTGGAACAGAATTTCAAATTCTCGATGATGAGAACCACCCGGATGCTAACCAGGGCGTCGCCGGGAATCGACAGGTGGGTTCCCTGTACGACCTGATTGCCGCGGAGAACTTGTCCGCTCCCAGCAGAAGCAAGCCGTTTAATGGGGTGGGGCGCTGGAACAAAGCCCGAATTGTTTCCAAAGACGGTCATGTGGAACACTGGTTGAACAATCAAAAAGTGGTCGAATATGACCGGTTTTCCCAGATGTTTGCTGCACTGGTGGCCTACAGCAAATATGAGAAATGGGAAGGATTCGGTCGCTGGCCGCAGGGACATCTGCTGCTGCAGGATCACGGAAATGAAGTGAGCTTTCGAAGCATCAAAGTTCGAGAACTGTAAACCACAATACGTTAACACAAAACATACTGATTATGGGATCTAGAAAAGATTTTATCAAAAAAGCGACTTTTGGAGCCGGGGGACTGGCTCTCGGCATGTCAGCTAAAAGCTATGGCAGAGTTATTGGGGCCAATGATCGGATACGGGTGGCCTTTATGGGATGTGGCCGCAGGGTGGGAGCCTACTACGAGAGTTTGTCCGAGCCCTATAACACCGAACTGGCCTACATCTGCGATGTTAAAAAAAGCCAGCGAGACCGGGTGGCAAAAGACCTGGAGGGAGAACTCTCATATACTCCCAAACTGACCGACGACATCCGCGAAGTACATGAAGATCCCAATGTGGATGCCATCTTCAACGCCACTCCCGACCACTGGCACGCACCCGGGGCCGTAATGGCAATGAAGGCGGGCAAGCATGTGTATGTGGAAAAACCCTGCAGCCACAATCCCGCCGAGAGCGAGCTGTTGGTGGCTGCCCAGCAAAAATTTGACAAAGTTGTGCAGATGGGGAATCAACAGCGCTCGGCCGATCTTACGATCGAAATTATCAATGATATTCACAATGGTGCCATTGGCCGAGCCTACAAAGCGGTGGCCTTTTACAGCAACCAGCGCGGCAGAGTGACCAACCGCGTGCCGCAGGATCCCCCATCCGACCTGAACTGGGAGCTTTTCCAGGGGCCGGCCCCGCGCGAGGAATATCACCACAATACCTGGGACTATAACTGGCACTGGTACGGCTGGAAGTGGGGAACGGCCGAAACCGGAAACAACGCCACGCACGAGGTGGATGTCGCCCGCTGGGCACTCCAGGTAGACTATCCTGAATATGTCTACGTGGATGCCGCCAAGCAGCACTACCAGGACGACGGGTGGACCATGTACGATACCATGTACGCCACGTTTGAATTTCCGGATGAGAAGGTCATCAACTGGGATGGCAAAAGCCGCAATGGATTGAATACCTACGGCTCCGGACGGGGAACCATTATCTACGGAACCGAGGGATCGGTATTTGTTAACCGTTCCGGTTACCGGCTCTATGACCGCGGGGGCGAGTTGGTCAGAGAGCGCACATCCGACGGAAATGAGCAGGGAACAGCCCTGGGCGGCGGCGGAAGCATGTCGACCAAGCATATTGTTAACTTCCTGGATACGATCCGGGGAACGGCCTCCGAACAGAACTCCCCGATTGATGAGGGAGCAAAGAGCGTCCACTTGTGCCACCTGGCCAATATAGCCTATCGAGTAAACAAGTCGTTTGAGACCGATACCTCCACGGGCCGCATTTACGACCGGGACGCGATGGAACTCTGGAGCCGTGAATATGAACCCGGATGGGAACCAAAACTCTAAACCGGAACCTTCGTTATCGGAATGGTCATTGTCTTTTAACAGGGGCAATGGCCATTTTTGATATTATAGATATTTTCCCTGATCACAATCTTGTCAACTGATCGCTGTATGACGTATTAAAATATGCGGGGCCCGTGTAGTTATCGGTTGATTCGTGTGTTAGTCACTTGGGGAGGGTCACAAGTTATTTTCTGCCTTATAACCGGATAATCCAGGCGTATTACCTGAAAAATTTACCGCGTATCGTATTCCTGAATGTAATGGTAACAACACTGGCAGGGTTTCCTTTTATAGAGGATAACCTGTATTTCTAACAAGAATTTGTTTGGCTACTCCTAATGTCCTGATGTACATGAATTACGTCAATTTTAAGACCAGGAATGTTATAAAAGAGTGGAAATTCCCTTGAAAACCGCCTTTATTTTGTGTGCGGAAGGACAGTACGAAGTATTACTCAAATTCTAAAAAATGTTGATTGTCTTATGCAACTTACAACATACTCATTCGGAACAGGAGATCGATTTGCGCGTCAGGGCACTGCACAGTTGAATTCCGTCATCAAAGCCAGGGAGCAGGGCGTTCATATTTCCCCCGTTTGGAACAAGTCGTACCGCGAGCATCAAATTATCGGTACGTCGCCCCGGGAGGTGCGGGAGGAGGCAGACCAGGCGGTGGAAAAAGCGGGGTGGGAGGAGCCATATTTTGTGGATGCCGACCATATCGGCATGGACAATGTCGACTATTTTCTGGAATATTCCGATTTTTTTACAATTGACGTGGCTGACTATATCGGCAAGGGGACTGAAGTTGAAGCGGTGGATTCTTTTCTGGAGCTCCACCAGGATCTGATCGGTACAGTTAAAATCCGCGGCATTGGGGAGCCGTTTACCATTACAGAAGCAAAAATGCGCCAGGTAGTCTCCGATTTTTGGGAGGCGATTGCCGAGGTGGAGAAAGTGTATCTCTACATCCTTGAAAACAAGGATCAAAAACCTGTTATCGAGGTCTCCATGGATGAAGTGGAAACACCCCAGACGCCGGTGGAGCTGCTTCTGATTCTCCGAATGCTGGCAGATCGCAATATTAAGCTGGATACCATCGCCCTGAAGTTCTCCGGACGATTTAACAAAGGGGTGGACTACGTGGGCAATGTGGATCAGTTCGCCCGTGAATTTGAGCAGGATCTTCTGGTGATTGATCATGCGGTCCGGGAGTTTGGCCTGCCTGAGCAGCTCAAGCTGAGCGTGCATTCCGGCAGCGACAAGTTTTCACTCTACAAGCCTATGCACGATCTTATCATGAAACATGAAAAGGGACTTCACCTGAAAACGGCCGGTACAACCTGGCTGGAGGAGCTGATCGGGCTTGCGCTGGCCGGGAATGAGGCGGCCGATATCGTAAAGCAGATCTATCGCCGGGCGCTGGATCGATTCGAGGAGCTGACCGCTCCCTATGAAACGGTGATCGACATCTCACGGTCCGAACTCCCCGCCGCCGAGGAGGTAAGCAGCTGGAACGGCAATCATTTGGCAAATGCACTGCGCCACGACCCCTCACACCCGGATTTTAACTCCAGCTTCCGTCAGCTGCTCCACTGCGCCTACAAGATTGCGGGTGAAATGGGATCAGACTTTACTGATGCCCTGGAAGCTCATGAAGAAATCATTGGTGAAAATGTGACGTATAATCTCTTTAACCGGCACATCGCTCCCTTGTTTCTGGGCGAGCAATATTAACGAAGGCGGATCCCCTGACCGCTTCAAATATGGTAGCGCGGAATAGCTACCCGCGTTATTTTTTGATTTCGGTAAAAGGAATAAACTTGTGAAAATTTATACTCTCTTTATAAACAAGTAGTTAACTACTGGTAGTTGAAGTTCTAACCAAAAGTGATATCCAACAGTAAAAAGGTATCGGTATGTCCGATAAAATTACTCGAAAAGACTTTATTCTTAGAACAGGAGCTGCATTTACCGGGATAAGTGCTCTGGGTTATTCCTCTATACTTGGAGCAAATGACACGATAAATGTTGGTGTCATCGGAACCGGGAGCCGTGGTACCTACCTGGCCCAGGAAATCGCACAAACTTCTAATGTCCGATTGGTTGCCTGCTGCGATGTCCGCCAGGAAAATCTGGAGCGCGGCCTGAGTTATGCTGTCAACAACGCAAAGGGGTACACTGACTACCGCAAGATGCTTGAACACCCGGAACTGGATGCCGTGATCATTGCAACGCCGCTTTCTTTGCATTATGAAATGGCCCGGGATGCGGTAAATGCCGGCAAGCATGTGTATTGTGAAAAGACTATGACCTACGCCATTGAAGAGGCCCAGAAGCTGGCCGCCCAGGTTCAGGATTCATCATCAATATTCCAGGTTGGGTACCAGCACCGTCATAACCCCTTGTATCAACGAATATATGAGCTTGTCAATGATGGTTCGATAGGACCGATCTCTTACGTCAAATGTACATGGAACCGGAATGGCGACTGGCGGCGGCCGGTGCCGGATCCCTCGCTGGAGCGACTGATCAACTGGCGGATGTATCGCGAGTACTCCCAGGGTCTTATGGCGGAGCTCTGTTCTCATCAAATCGACATCGTCAACTGGGTGCTTGGAGAGGTTCCAGGCAGGGTGTCGGGCTTTGGAGGCATCGATTACTGGAAAGACGGGCGGGAAACCTATGACAATGTGCACACCATTTTTGATTATCCTTCCGGCGTCAAAGGAAAGTACACCGCCATTACCACCAATGCACACGAAGGCTATTCCATCCGGTTTTACGGTAAAAAGGCGATGATTGAAGTCAGGGATGTTTCGGGGCACCAGGCCAGCATCTACGCCGAACAGCAGGCCCGGCAGGCCCGTGCAGACGATAACCAGGCCGATGCCATAACGAAACCCACAAACAAAGCCTGGGAGCAGGGCGAGCCGATCCCCCTGAAGGTTGAAGGACAGGCCAACCAGGAGGCAGGAACCACACAAATGGCGCTTACCCACTTTGTGAAATGTATTATTGATAACAAACAACCGCTTTCAAATGTAATTAATGGACATGATTCCGCGATATGCGTAATAATGGCCAACAATGCCATGCGTAATGGCACCATCGAACCGTGGAAGGAAGAGTACGCGATTTAGCCTGCATTTTCCATGAGAATCATGTTAGATTTCTTGGTGAAAAATGCAGCCAGGTGTGGGGTTGTTGTAGGTGATAACGCGATTAAACAATTAAGGCGCTACAGCCGACGGCTGAGGCGCCTTCTTTTTTAGAAAATTAAGAAAATAAGTACTGGCGCAAGTGTGCCATTTTTGAATAATAGCACGAGCGAGACGCTTGCGCCAGTGGCAAAATTTATCCTACATTGAATTCACGACATTCTATTATTCTGCCGGTACAAGCGCCTGATAAACAGCACTCTCAAATGCCTCCCGAATGCCGCTTCCATAATAGGGAACGACCTGGATCATGAGCACGGTAACGAGATCTTCTTTGGGATCAACCTCGTAGTCGGTGCCATAGGCCCCGCTCCAGCCGAATGTGCCTGCGGATGTAAATCCATTGGCCCCGAGGCGATCGGTGGTCTCAAATCCGAGTCCAAATCCCATGCCCTCATCACTGAACAGATCACCTACTTGATTCGATGTCATCAGGGCTATGGTATGTGGCGACAGATATCGCTTCCCGTCGAGGGCACCGCCCCGTCGAATCATCTCTAGGAAGCGGGCGTAATCCCGTGCGGTTGAGAGCAGCCCGGCACCACCTGCAAAGCTGCGACGTGGTCCCTCAACATAGTTACCTTGTCCACGGGGACCATCAGGAGCACGCAGCACGCGGTTGGAACCCTCCGTTGGTGTATACACCGTCGCCAGCCGCTCCTCTTTTTCCGGGGGCAGGAAGAAATGCGTATCCTCCATTCCAAGCGGACCGCTAATGCGTTGTAGGAAAAATTGGTCGAGTGGCAGGCCGCTGACCCGCTCAACCACACATCCCAGGATATCCGTGTTGTATCCATATACCCAGTCGGAGCCCGGTTGAGCCACGAATGGCAGAGTGCCGAGACGGTCCATCGTTTCGCAGATCGGTTCCTCGTCATCGGCCGTGTACCAGCCGTAGGTATCGCCATAGCCCAGCCCTTTTGCTTTATAAAGGTCGGCAACTAACGAACTGCCGCCATAAGAAATTCCGGATGTGTGCGTCAACAGATGCTCAATGGTAATTGGGCGGTTGGCGGGGACAATGGCTCGGCCGGTGTCGGTTTGTACGGCGACGGTCGAATTTACGAACGTGGGCATCCAGCGGCTTATTGGATCGTTGAGGTTGATTTTACCTTCTTCCACCAGCATGAGAATGGCCGCGCTGGTAATGGCCTTGGTTTGCGAGGCGATCCGGAAAATGGCATCGGTGCCCATCCGGCGATTGGATTCGCGGTCGGCCCACCCGGCGGCGTGTTCATATACAATTTCGCCATCCTGCATAACGAGGCCCACCACTCCGGCTACTCGCCCCTCGTCCACATAATGCTGCAGTACGGAATCAACCTGTGACAGCTGATCGGGATCAAGAACGTTACCCGAGGTCAGCGAATCATGGTATTGGGCCCAAGCCGTTCCCTGAGCTACCGTCAAAAAGAGCAAGAAGGTCCCAAGCAGGAGCAATGAGGAAGATTGAATCAGACGTTTTGGATGCATGACATAAATATAGTTTGATTACTTCGAACCATAGCATAGACTGAACTCAAATAAGTTGTGACGTTATTTTACGCCAGTCCAAACAATTGTGGCAGCCACAGGCTCAGGGCCGGCCAGAAGGTAACCAGCAGCAGGGCGATAATCATGGCCACGAAAAGCGGTAGTAATGGTTTTATCACTTTTGGAATAGTCGTTCCCGCTACGCTTACGCCCACGAACAGCAGTGTACCCACAGGCGGAGTACAGATACCGATGCAGAGATTCAGTACCATCATAATGCCGAAGTGAACGGGGTCCATGCCCAGCTCCGTGACGATAGGCAGGAAGATGGGCGTAAAGATCAGTACCGCCGGGGTCATATCCATGAACATACCCACGAACAACAAGATCATGTTAATAAGAAGGAGAATCACGACCGGGCTGTCACTCAGAGAAAGAATGCCGTTACTGATGGCCTGTGGAATGCTTTCAAATGACATAACCCAGGACATGCTGACCGATGTAGCAATCAGCAGCATTACGATGGAGGTGGTCTTTACCGCCCCCAGCAGAATATCCGGTAGGTTATTCATCGTTATTTCGTTGTAGTAATATCCAAGTACCAGGGTGTAAACCACGGCAATGGCGGCAGCCTCCGTTGCCGTAAATATACCGGCGATGATACCCCCGATTACGACTACCAGCAGAAAAAGGCTGGGGAACGCGCTCATAAATGATTGAATCAGTTCTTTAAAGGTACCTCGTTCCCCGACCGGGAAGTTTTTGCGCAGCGTCCATACTGCCGCCACGGCCATCAGCGAGAGCCCCACGAGAATACCAGGCAGATAGCCCGCCACAAACAGGGCGGCAATGGAGGTCCCCCCGCTTGCCAGGGAATAGACGATCAGCGTATTAGATGGTGGTATAATCAGCCCGGTCGTGGAAGCACTGATGTTGATTGCCGCTCCAAACTCTTTGGTATATCCCTCTTTTTCCATCCTGGGTCCCATAATACTGCCGATTGCCGAGGCCGCCGCTACGGAGGAGCCCGCAATGGCCCCAAAAAGCATGGCTGCAACCACGTTGATATGAGCGAGCCCTCCGGGCAGTGCTCCCACCACGTTTTTGGCAAATTCAATCAGCCGGGTGGCAATGCCGCCCTTGTTCATTAGTTGACCGGCCAATATGAAGAAGGGGATGGCAAGCAGCGTAAAGCTGTCCAGGCTGGTGACAAAGCGCTGGGCCATCGTCGTTAAAGCTGTAATGGTTTCAATACTCAGGAGGATGGTAAGCACGCCGGAGATACCCAGCGTCCAGGCTACGGGCACGCCTATGCCCAAAAGAACAACGAAGCTTAAAACGAGTACCAGAATTTCATACAGTTCCATAAGTTCCTATAGGTTTTCGATGTATTCGGCGGGTGTTTGAGTCAGAATTCGTTTAATATCGGAAAGCTTGTAGTACAGGATCAGCAATCCACTGATGGGCCCGATCGAGTAAACGTAGGCGATCGGTACCTGCAATGTGGAAGAAAGCTGTCCATATATGTGGGTGTAATAGACGAGTACACTGCCCCCGATCACCAGTACGGTGATAACAAAAAGGAGCACGACAGAATGGATAAAGATGGCCAGTTTTTTCTGCCCCGCGGGACTGAGCCTGTGCGAAAGCAGATCGATGGAGAGGTGCATATGCTGGCCGGAAGCGTAGGCTGCTCCCAAAAAACTGACCCAGATCAGCAGAAAGCGAGCCAGCTCATCCGTAAATATACTTGGAGAGCCGAGCACATAACGGGTAAACACCTGCCATACAACGTCTACCACCAGCAGGCCCATTAGAAATACGAGTGTGTATTTAGTGATGGTATCTACCGTGTCTCTCATTTTGTCTCCTGGGTATTTGCAGATTGAACCTGTTGACTGTCGGGCTGAATCTCCCTGATTTGTTCGACCATCTTGTAAAGTTCGGGATTTTGCTGGGCATATCGGTCGTAAACCGGTTGAACAGCCTCCTGAAATGGACCCTTGTCAGGACGAATAATTTCTACACCCGCTTCCGTCACAATATTCATCGCCTCCTCAACGGCTTCATCCCAGAGCACTTCCTGCCGGGCGGCCGACTCCTCCACGGCTTGAGAAAGCCACTTTTTTTCCTGGTCGGTCAGGTCGATCCACACATTGGTGCTGATCACCAGGAAGTCCGGGACCGAGGTGTGTTGGTCCAGCGAGTAGTAGTTACAGACCTCGTAGTGGCGGGCGGTATGGAAACTCGGCGGGTTGTTTTCAGCGCCGTCCACCACGCCGCTTTGCAGGGCGGTATATAGCTCACCATAGGCAAGGGGAGTGGGAGAGGCTCCGAGCGCCTGCATCGTTTGAATCGCCATCTGGCTTTCCTGCACGCGAATTTTCATACCATTCAGATCAGCTGGCTCCCGTACCGGTTTTTCCACCGTGTAAAAGCTTCGGAAGCCGGCATCGTAGTAGGTCAGGCCTTTCAACCCGTATTCGGCCCCCCGCTGCAGTATCTCCTGGCCGATAGGCGCATTCTGGACAGCCTTCAGGTGGGCTTCATTGCGGAACAGGTAGGGCAGGCTGAAGATCGTAACGGCAGGAACTATTTTGCCGAGTGCAGCGCCGGATATCTTGGTCATGCCCACGGTTCCGATCTGCACAAGCTCCAGCAATTCGCGTTCGGATCCCAGTTGCTGGTTGGGGTACATCTCGATCTTCAGCCTTCCGTCCGAAATTTCTTCAACCCGTTCATCCATGTAGGCCATCGCCTTGCTTACCGGATGCTCCAGGTGCATGGCGTGGGCCATAATTAGTGTTTTAGACCGGTCGGTAGCGGTATCGGATCGGCTGCACCCCCAAAAGAGTAGCAGGGCCATTGAAAATAATAATAGATTCGAACTGTAGAAGTTTGCTGTTTGTGTCATAGATTTTTGAGCTATGGTCATAAATAAAGCAGGTAAAAAAGCCTGTAATTTTCGCCTGTCCGGGAAAAGAATGTCAGTGTAACTGCGGTTTTTCCCGAAAATTTCAAATTACCCTTGAACCTTGTGCAACAGGTTGCATTCTCAATCCTGCACCCACAATTTGATTTCAAAAATGGTATCTCAACCCGTAACCGGTTACTTGTCCCGTTTGCCCAGTTCGTTTTTGTTTTATTTGATTTGGTCGGAGGTTTGTATACCACGCGATTTGATCAATAAGATCCGAACATATTTAAAGTGGTAAACCGTTCGCAAAACAATATTCAAATACAAATTTTTCGCAATGATAACAAACCCAAATTTGAATTATTCAGGGTAATATTTCGGTTTTACTAATTTTTAACAGGAGCGGGATGGAAGTCAAAATACTCCCGGGCGTTATAGTAGCAGATATCAGATACGATTTTGCCGAGCCACTCCATATCATCGGGCAGTTCGCCGTTCGCGACGTCGTTGCCGATGAGGTTGCAGAGAATGCGCCGGAAATACTCGTGCCGCGGAAATGAGAGGAAGCTCCTGGAGTCGGTAAGCATGCCGATAAAGCAGCTCAACAGGCCCATGTTCGAGAGAATGTTCATCTGTTCTTCCATCCCGTCTTTTTGATCCAGGAACCACCAGGCAGACCCGTATTGTATTTTCCCTCTTACCGAACCGTCGTTGAAATTGCCGGTCATGGTCGCTATGACTTCATTGTCAGCGGGATTGAGATTGTACAGGATTGTTTTGGGCAGTTCCCGGTTTTTGTCCAGCTCATTAAGAAAATTGGCCAGTGCCCGGCTTTGCTGAAAATCTCCGATGGAATCGAATCCAACGGCCGGTCCCATTTTGTTATACATTCGCTCGTTTGCATTGCGAAGGGCGCCCAGGTGAAACTGCTGTACCCAGTCGTGCTCGTTGTACATGCGTCCCAGCTGGAGCAAAATGTGGGATGTCAACGCTTGCTTCTGCTCCTCGCTCAGCTCTTTTCCCTGGTTGCGAATCCGCCTATAATAGCGATTCAGCTGTTCCGGGGATGCAGGGCGGTAGTACATCCGCTGCAATCCATGGTCCGAAAGACGGCAGCCGTGTTGGTGGAAATAGTCGACTCGCTGTCCGAGGGCCTCCAGCAGGGAATTGAGCGAGCTTATTTCGATATTGCTGGCCTCCTGCAGCTCATCAATGTAGCTGTTGTAGGAGGCGGGGTCATCGAAGTTGAACGCCGCATCGGGACGGAACGCGGGGAGCACCGTAATCTCAAAATCACTCTCCCGGAGGCCCTGGTGGTGGTCAAGAGTGTCAACGGGGTCGTCGGTCGTGCAGACCACTTCCACGTTCATGCGCTTCAGGAGGCTGCGGGCACTGAAGTTCGGTTGCCGAAGCTGTTCGTTGGCAGTGGTGTAAATGTCGTCAGCGGTATCCGCATTCAGCAGGATTTCGATGCCAAAATAGTTTTTAAGCTCCATGTGGGTCCAGTGGTACAGGGGATTCCGCATGGTGTAGGGCACCGCATAAGCCCACTTTCGGAATTTTTCCCGGTCCGCGGCGTTGCCGGTGATATATTGCTCGTCGATGCCCAGGGTACGCATGGCCCGCCATTTGTAGTGGTCGCCGTCTAGCCAGATGCTGGTGAGGGTGTCAAAATTACGATCCTCACTGATCTCGGCCGGGGGGAGGTGAGAGTGGTAATCGATGATCGGCATATCACTGGCGTAGTTGTGATAAAGTTCTCTTGCTTCCTCCGAGTGCAGTAAAAAGTCCTCAGTCAGAAATTTTCCCATCGGTATATCCCTTAATTTAATACAAACGTTTGCACAAGGTAAATAATAAGTCGCCTGCTATATATCAAGCCAAAAGAAAAACAAAGTCTGGGGTAGAGAGGGTTTGGGACTCGGCCATAAAATCAGCCGTTCTTCTGTGATGATCCCCGGATGACCAGTTTTGGGTTCAGTAGTGTTTTGCGCGGGGTGAATTCGGTATTGGATTCGCTGATCTGCTCCAGGAACAGTTGGGCCGCCAAATTACCCATCCGCTTGGTGTGCTGGTCAACGGTGGTCAGTCCCGGTTCGATAAAAGATCCCGACACGTCATTGCTGTAGCCCACGAAAGCCACATCGCCGGGGATCTCAATGCCCTGTTCCTTGAAAACCTGCATGGCGCCCATCGCAGCAAAGTCGCTGGCCGAGAATACCGCATCAGGCAGTTCCGGCATCTCCAGCATGCGGTGAGCCAGGGTCTGTCCCAGTTCCACCACCCGTTCCATCGAAAAGATCAGATCCTCCTCCATGATCAGGTTGTTGTCGATGGGAATCCCATGCTCGCGCTGGGCGTCGATATATCCTTTCAGGCGATCCTGGTAGATGTTGATGTGCTGCTTGCCGGCAAAGTGTACGATGCGCTTGCATCCCTGTTCAATCAGGTGGGATACCGCCTTGTAGGAGCCCAGGTAGTCGTTGGTAACCACGGCATTTACATCCAGTGATTCATTCACGCGGTCGTACAAAATAAGTGGAACTCCCTGCTGTTTTACCTTTTTAAAGTGCTCAAAATCCGTGGTCTCCTTGGCCACAGAAGCAATGATTCCGTCAACCTGGATCTTTAGCAGCGCCTCAACGTTGGTCTGCTCCTTGGAGAACTGGTCATCGGACTGGCAAATCACAAGGTTGTACCCCTCGTCACGGATGACCTCCTCGATACCCCGAATCACGGAAGCGAAAAAGCTGCGGTCGGAGGTGGGCACGATAACCCCCAGGATATTGCTTTTGCCCTTGACCAGCGCCGCGGCAATATTGTTGGGCTGGTAATTTAATTTTTCGGCCACATCCCACACTGCTTCTTTAGTGGCGGAGCTAATTCTCGGATGGTTCCTCAGCGCCCTGGATACCGTGGAAGCGGTGATGTCCAGTTCTTTGGCAATATCCCGGATCGTTGTTTTTTTCTTTTTCATTGTATAGTCATGTAGTCGGGAACCGGAGACCGTCTGTAACCAACGGCTGGCGGTGGCTCCCCAACGTGGATAGTAGAAATTAGTAGTTATGATTTAGAGGCCAGGCACAGGCCAACAAGCAGGTGACGTCTGTTTCGACGTCTGTGCGTGTACAAGATCAGATTCCGATTGTGCTGATAAGACCGTCAGGCCCCGATATTTTGACTAAACAATGTATAGGAATGTATTAGCAAAAAAACAAAGCAGAATATTCCTGAAAACCATTGATCCCTATCTGAATCTATACCGGAACAGGAGTCGTTTGCAACCAGGCGGACGTTTCAGAGGCATCGCGGGCGTCTTCGCGATGTTACTACAAACGGAGTTCGCCACAACATGCTCAATATCAACCTGATTTATAAATTTCATTACGGGTTAAACCAAATTTTGCCAAAAAGTTGTATAAAAAAATAATTATTGCAAACGTTTATTCAACAAAATTTGATATAGATCGGGGTTGGAGTCCTTTTGCTACGGGAAAATACGTAAAAAAAAGAGTTAATGTTAAAAATTGTAAATATAATTGATAAAAAAGTCTTTTCACTTACTTTTGGGTAGTGCAAACGTTTTCGCAAAAAGTGCAAAACGGGAAAACTCACACAGCAAATCCAACACAAAAGGGAAAGGGGAATAATATAGCAAAAGGATAAGGTTTACTTCTGGGAAGGGTCTTGGGTTAAAGACCTGGATGCTGAATACAAAAAAGACGTTAACATTTCTCTTTTTAATCTCAAACTTACTACAAAGGACTGAATATGGGGAAAATAACTACAATAAAGGTTCTGATATTTTCTATATGTGCGGCCTTGCTCGGGGGACTCTCCCCGCAGGTGCACGCGCAGGGCACCCACGAAGTCAGTGGGACAGTCACTTCTGCCGAAGATGGTCAAACCCTGCCGGGAGTAAATATTTCGGTACAGGGAACATCGATTGGTACTTCCACCGATGCAGATGGTGAATATTCATTAAATGTACCTTCAGCCGAAGGAACACTCGTTTTTTCATTTGTCGGATTCCAAACCCAGGAGGTGCCCATCGAAGGGCGTTCAACCATCAACGTTGAGCTGGTATCCCAGACATTTGAAGGGGAAGAGCTCGTGGTTGTAGGATACGGTCAACAGGAACAGCAGGATGTTACCGGCTCTGTTTCTTCGGTCTCCTCCGACCAGATTGCCGAAGTTCCGGTAAGTGATGCCGCTTCTGCGCTGCAGGGACGAGCTGCCGGTGTTATGGTGGCCAATTCCGGCGGCAACCGCCCGGGCGATGGCGTTACGGTGCGCATTCGGGGTCGCCGTTCGTTGACGGCTTCCAATGACCCGCTGTTTGTGGTCGACGGTATCCCGTTTAGTGGAAATCTGAACGATATCAACCCGCAAAATATCGAGTCGATGGAGGTATTGAAAGATGCTTCCGCCACCGCTATTTACGGGTCTCGCGGTGCAAACGGGGTTGTGCTGGTCACGACCAAGCGCGGTGGAAATCACGAGACGCTGGTTTCGTATGACGGTTACCTGGGAGTTTCTCAACAGCTCGAGGAGCCGGACATGATGACCGGACCGGAATTTGCCGAGATGCGTCGCGAAGGATTCAGGGCCAACGACAACTACACGGGCAATGATGAGAACCACTTTACGGAGCCCGAGCTGGAGTCGATCGAGAGCGGGGCCACCTATGATTATCCGGACCTTGTCACCGATCCCGCCGGGTACCAGCAGAGTCACCAAATTACCGTGCAGGGCGGGAATGAGAGCACGCGGTTTGCCATAAGCGGTAACTTTTTTAATGAGATCGGTATTATTCCAGGCCAGGATTTTGACCGGTACACGGTCAGAATCAATCTCGATCATGATGTGAGCGACCGTTTCCGCATCGGAACCTCCACGTTGTTGTCTCGATTCGACCAGGCCTACGGCACCAATCCCTACGGCGGCGCGGTGGCCATGAACCCGCTTGGTAACCCCTACAACGAGGATGGAACCCTTGATTTCAGGCCGACAGACGACGGGCTGGTAGCAAATGTGCTGAATGACCTGGTCCCCGGCAAAATGCTGGATGACCGAAAGCGGATGCGGATCTTCAGTAATATTTTCGGGATTTACGATTTCTCGGACAATTTCAGTTATCGCATGAATTTTGGTCCGGATCTTTCTTCTTTTACCCGCGGCGTTTTTCAGGGAACCCTGACCACGGCCCGCGGAGAAGGGGTGCCATATGCTGAAAAGCGGAATCGCACAACCCAGGCTTATACATTCGAAAATATTTTAACGTACCAGCAAACATTTGCTGATATTCATGAAATCGACGCCACGGGGCTGTTTAGTATTCAAACAGATCGTACGACTAGAGATAGTGTGTCGGTTTCCGGTCTGCCGTACGAAACCCAGAAGTATCACAATTTGGGAACGGCCAGCACCGCTGAAGACTTTGGCAGTTATCTTACAGAATGGGGCATGATGTCCTTTATGGGGCGTGTCAATTACCAGCTGTACGACAAGTACCTGTTTACGTTTACCGGTCGTGCCGACGGTTCCTCCAGGCTGGCAGAAGGTAAAAAATGGGGTTTCTTCCCCTCCGCTGCCGTGGGCTGGAGAATTATTGAAGAGCCGTTTATGCAAGAGCAGGACCTGCTGTCTGAGCTCCGGCTGAGGGTCAGTTACGGGGTCACCGGCAACACCGCCATTGATCCCTATCAAACCCAGGGGACCCTTGCAAGAACCACCTACCAGTTTGGTGATAACGCCGGCTATGGCTATCGGCCGGGGCAAATTTCCAATCCCAACTTGCAGTGGGAGACCTCCAAGCAGTGGAATGTAGGGCTGAACTTCGGGCTCTGGAACTCCAGGGTTACCGGTAGTATAGAGTACTACCAGACCAACACCACGGATATGCTGCTTGAACGAAACCTGCCGATTACCTCCGGGTTTAACAGTGTGTTTGAAAACGTGGGTGAGACCAAAAACACCGGGCTGGAATTGACCGTGAACAGCCAGAATCTCGTCAGTTCCGGTCGCGATGCGTTTAGCTGGAGCAGCGACCTGATGTTCTTTACCAACAAGGAGGAGATTATTGATCTCTACGGCAACCAGCAGGATGATGTGGGTAACGAATGGTTTATCGGTGAACCGCTGACGGTGTGGTACGATTATGAAAAGATCGGGATCTGGCAGTCCGACGAGGCCCAGGAGGCCGATTCGTACGGGCAGGATCCGGGTGAAATCAAGATTAAAGATCAAAATGGCGACGGTACTATCAATGAACAGGATCGCGTGATCCTGGGATCGGATATGCCGGACTGGAATGCGGGTTTTGCCAACCATTTCAGTTATAAAGGATTTGACCTTTCGGTCTTTCTTTACGCGAGTGTAGGTCAGACCATCGTTAATAATTATAGAAATGTTACGCTAAATGGCCGAACCAACGATCTGGATGTCGATTACTGGACAGAAGACAATCCTACCAATGCGTTCCCGCGGCCCGATGTGAGTCGTGAGTATCCACTCTACCGAAGTACGCTTACATACCAGGATGGGTCATTCTTGAAAGTGCGCAATATCAGGCTTGGATACAACTTGCCTCCTGATTTGGTTCAGCAGTTTGGACTGCGCTCTATGAGAGTGTACGCCAACGCCGAAACGCCGCTGCTTTTCTCGGAAACGGGGAATATCGACCCTGAGCAGTATGGCGGGGTAATTGAAGCAGACGTTCCGACGACCCGACTCTACACTGTTGGCGTAAACATTAATTTCTAAGGACAAAGGATTTAGCGTGATGAATAAATTAACTTATACATCGATATTATCGCTTTTTATCCTCATTGTTGCATCATGTGATGTGCTGAATGAGGAGGTTGTCTCCGATGTAACTGCAGAAACACATTTCACGACTCCAGGCGGGTTTGAAGATGCAGTGAACGGGGCGTACGAACCACTCAGGTCGTTTTACGGGGCTGAGCAGGGAGGAAATCTTACCGAGTATGGTACCGACCTGATCCAGAATGCAGGTCACGGAGGCTTCCATTATATGAATCAGTATAATGCCGGTCTCAACTCGGAGGCAAGTCCCATGCAAACGCTGTGGGATAATTACTATATCGCCATAAACTCGGCCAATGCGGCGATTAACCGCGCTTCCGAGATCGAGGATATGGACGAAGGGCTCAAGAATACCAGGCTGGGAGAAGCCCATTTTCTCCGGGCTCACTACTACTTTCACCTGGTGGAACATTTTGGTCCCGTTCACTTGACTACGGAGGAGACCATCGGGGTTGAAATTGAGGCTACTCGAGCTCCGGAATCAGAGGTCTACACCCAGATCGTCTCCGACCTGGAGACCGCCATTAATAACCTCCCGTCCGATCCGTCGGAGCAGGAGTGGGGGCGGGCAACCGAGCCGGCTGCCAAGATGCTGCTCTCCCAGGTGCTGTTGACGAGAGGATACAAGGACTTTGCCGAGAGCGACGACTACAGCCGTGCGGCCACGCTTGCTGAAAGTGTGATCAATGATTACAACTTCCGGCTGCTGGATGATTACGAGATGATCTTTGACAATGACAACGAGGAGAATGAGGAGATCATCTGGGCCGTTCAATATGGCAAGGATCCGCTGATTAACGGCCCGGGTAACCGAAGCCACCTCTACTACCGCCCATGGTATGAAGTGTACGGCGGAGACGGAAGTGGCGCCGGGCTCGTTCGCAGCCTGGAGCCGGGCTATGGTCGCCCCTGGATTCGATTTAAAATGACGCCGTTTGCTCTGCAGAACTACCGTCCCATCGACCAGGATTCACGATACAAGAAAAGCTTCCAGGATACATGGTATTACAACGATGCCGCAAGTCTTCCAACAGATGAGTATCCCAATGTGGCTGTAGGCGATACCGCGATCTATATCGATCCGGATATGACAGCACAGGAGGTTGAGCAAAACCAGGACAGTGCTCCCTATTACCTGATGTCCTGGGCTACAGCGCACACCAACGAAAATATCAACATGTTCCCCAGCCTGAAAAAGCACGACGATTTCCAGCGCCCATCGGTCAATGAATCGGCTGGTAATAAAGACTACATCGTCTATCGTCTTGCAGAGGCGTACCTGTTTGCCGCCGAGGCGCGCTACCAGATGGGTGAACTGCCTGCCGCCGCCGATCATATAAACGCTGTTCGGGAACGGGCGGCCTGGCCGGGAGAAGAAGCCAATATAACCGCCAATACGCTGGCCAATCTTCAGAACGAGGGGCTTGACTACATCCTCGATGAGCGGGGCCGCGAGTTTTACGGCGAGCAAAAGCGGTGGATCACTCTTAAGCGAACGGGCAAACTGCTTGAGCGGGTCAGAAATTATGCAGGCTTGCAGGAAAGTCGCGACAATATCGAGGAAAGGCACCTGCTTCGCCCGATTCCGGCTACGCAGATTAACCGAACCGACGGGGGATATGAGCAAAATCCCGGCTATTAATATTGCCTTACGTTCTGATATATTATAAAATTAACACTGCCTTGGGAGAATCCACTCCCAGGGCAGCTATTTTTAATCCATAATGATCCAACCAGCTTATGAAAAATGCTACAAGGAAGCTTTGCGGGTTTCTGTCTCTTGTTATTGCGGTGGCGTTCTCAGCGTTTCCGGCTGACGCGCTTTTTGCACAATCACAGGAAATAGCGGAATTTACGGTAAAAGCGGGAGAATATGACCGGAGCAATACCCCGGTAAGTGCCTCATTGAACGGTATTCCACTGGGACTACAAACTGGGCAGGAGCTGCAGCTCTACGAAATTGTTGACGGTGAACAGCATCCCGTCGCCTCGCAGGTTGATGCGGATGGATATGACAAGACGCTCCGCTGGATATTGAGGGGAGAAACGCCTGCAGGAGCAAAACGAAATTATTTATTAAAAAGAGTCCCCGAAGACAAGACCGGTGAACCCGAAAAGGCGGTTCACATTACCGATGATGGAAAATCATTGACGTTAATGGTCGATGACCAAAAAGTTCTTAGCTACCGGTATGCGACTAAATCTCCCCCTGAAGGGGTCTCAGATCTCTATTCGCGCAGCGGATATATCCACCCGCTCTGGTCGCCGGAGGGAGAGGTGATTACCCGGATCCAGCCTTCCGATCACTACCATCACTACGGCATATGGAATCCCTGGACGCGAACCGATTTTGAAGGTCGCGAAATTGACTTTTGGAACCTGGGTGACGGAGAGGGAACCGTGCGCCACAAAGCGATTCCCCAGACCATCGAAGGAGAGGTTTTTGGAGGATTTGAGGCCTTCCTGAACCACGTGGATCTGACCGCCCCCACACCAACGGGAGACAAGGTCGCTCTCAATGAAAAGTGGGAAGTAAAGGTATGGAATGCAGATCCGGAGAACGACATCTGGCTGGTTGACTTTGTTTCTACGCTGAATCCGGCGTCAGAGTCACCGGTAACGATCAAGGCCTACCGCTACCAGGGGTTCAGCCTGCGGGCCACCGAAAAATGGAGCGATGATACTGCCACCTTGCTGACTTCGCAGGGAAAGGACAAGAGCAATGGCAACGCCACGCGCGCCCGCTGGACCGACATCAACGGAGTGTCTCACGTCGGAACGTCCGGTATTTTGTTTATGACCCATCCCGGCAACCAGAATTTTCCGGAACAGCTTCGCATCTGGCCGACAGGCGCCAACGGGGGAGAGGAAAATGTCTATTTTAACTTCAACCCTGCTCAGGAACAGGATTGGCACCTGGAGCCGGGCAACAGCTATAACCTGAAATACCGCATGATGGTCTATGATGGCAAAATTCAACCGGAAGATGCGGAGAGCTACTGGCAGGATTTTGGGAATCCACCGGAGGTTGAGGTCCGGAAAAAGGTTCTCGAGGGGAGCCGTGTTTTGGTGTATACCAAAAACGGGGAAGGGTATGTTCATGAAAACATTCCCAACAGTATCGAGGCGATCCAGAACCTGGGCGAGAAATATAACTTTACGGTTGATGCGTCAGAGGATCCCTCGGATTTTACGGAAGAAAACCTGAAGAAGTATGATGCGCTGGTATTCTCAAATACCAACAATGACATCTTCAATACCGAAGCCCAGCACAAGGCCTTGCAAAACTATATGAAAAACGGTGGCAATTTTGTGGGTATTCACTCCACCTCCGGTGCTGAGCGCGACTGGCCCTGGTTCTGGAGTCTGGTCGGCGGTACCTTTCACCGGCACGCTCCCTTCCAGGAATTTACGGTGAATATAACGGATCACTCCCACCCGTCTACCGCGTTTTTACAGGAAGAATGGGTACGCGAAGATGAGTGCTATTATCTGAAGCAGTTGAATCCCGATGTCAACGTACTGCTTCACGCCGATATGACTACGGTGGAGGATGAGGAGAAGCAGCAGTATCCCGGGGATGTTTTCGGTGATACATTTCCACTGGCCTGGTACCATGAATTTGAGGGGGGACGTTCCTGGTATACTACGCTGGGGCACAGTGTGGAGGATTATGACGACCCGGTTTTTGTACAGCATATTCTGGGCGGTATAGAATGGGCCGTTTCAGGTGGTTCTCTCAAGTAAAATATTAGATGTGGAGGGCTTTATTGCACCACGAACCAGCAGTTGTAAACGAGCTTCTGAACCCTGGTTTTGCAAAACCCCGCCAAAATATTCAAGAAATAAAGTTTAAAACTAAAATGGAATGTAGCTATGGATAAAAAGAACAGTAGTGGCAACAAAATGACACGGCGCGAATATTTAAAGACCTCCGCTATGGGCGGGGCGGGACTCTTCTTTGCCCCCTCTATCGTCCCTTCGTCGGTGATGGGATCAAATCCACCGAGCGAGAAGATTAATATCGGCCAGATCGGCTGCGGGCGTATTGCCCGGGGACACGACCTGCCGGAGACCATGAAATATGATATGGCCCGCGTGGTGGCAGTCAACGATGTGGATATGGACCGGGCCCGCGAGGGAAAAGAGCTGGTAGAGCAATATTATGCCAGGGAAAAAGGCAAAGAAAATTATATCGACGTAGCCGTCTACCAGGATTACCGGGAGATGCTGGAAGACCCTGAAATTGACGCCGTTATCATCAGTACGCCCGACCACTGGCATGCCCAGCCGGCCATTGAGGCGGCCCTGGCGGGCAAGGATATCTACCTGCAGAAACCGGCTTCACTGACGATTGAAGAAGGGCGTGCCATGAGCGATATTATCCATCGTACCGGCACGGTATTCCAGATCGGAAGCCAGCAGCGATCGGTCAACCCGTGGCCGCAGTTCAAGCGGGCCTGCGAGCTGGTTCGCAACGGCCGCATCGGTGAGCTACAGCATGTGGAAGTGGGGCTGCCCGGCGATCCCGGCGGGGGCGATACGACCCAAATGCCGGTGCCCGAAAGCCTGGACTATGACATGTGGCTGGGCTCAACGCCTGACGTGCCGTACACCGAGCAGCGCGTACACCCGGAAGAAGGATACTCACGTCCGGGCTGGCTGCGCATCGAGGCGTATAGTGCGGGCATGATTACCGGTTGGGGCGCCCATCACATCGACACGGCCCACTGGGGCATGGGCACCGAGCATACCGGTCCTGTGGAAATAGAGGCAACCGCTGAATTCCCAACCGACGATCCCAACTACAGTGGACTGTGGAATGTTCACGGCGATTTCAAGGTAACAGCCAAGTACGCCAATGGCGTTACGATGACCGTGGGCGGAGACAACAAGCAGGGCGTCCGTTTTGTCGGGTCCGACGGCTGGATTTACG
Organism: Halalkalibaculum sp. DA384; assembly: GCF_043951955.1. Lineage (NCBI taxonomy): Bacteria > Pseudomonadati > Balneolota > Balneolia > Balneolales > Balneolaceae > Halalkalibaculum > Halalkalibaculum sp. DA384. Next base: position 23,548 of record NZ_JBINJE010000016.1, read on the forward strand.
TCTCACGGGGCGATGTGGGAGTAACAGCGAGTGATCCGGTCAGCGCCCAGAAGCAGACGGAATCGTTCCAGGCGAGTGATCCGAAGATACTGCGCTCCGAGATCGGGGAAAACGAAATTCACCTCTACGAGTCAGAAGAGCAGCACGGCAACTGGCTGAAGTGCATAAAATCGCGTGAACTGACTGTGGCCCCCGCCGAGGTGGCACACCGCTCGTGCAGCGCCTGCCTGGTTTCTCATATCGCCATGAAACTGCCGCGCAAACTGTACTGGGATCCGGTCAATGAGCGGTTCAAAAATGACGATGAGGCCAATGCCATGCTTTCGCGCCCGCAGCGTTCACCATGGGGCGTGAAGTATATTGACGGGCTGCGAATTTAGATGAACCGCAGGGAGGCGCCTCTCAGGTGCCTCCCATTTTTTGTACTCTCGATTTTGATTTTATCTTTATAACTGATTGTAAACAGTCATTAAACAAACGACAAGAGGAAATAGTGAAGAATCTGTCACTTAAACGAATTGCATCACTGATGATATTACCCCTGGTTTTTTATTCCTGCTCCGGTACCGAAACCGGCGACAGCACGACTGCAGATAATGAATTTACCGGCGCGCCCGGGGAGGTAAAGCTGATGACGGTGGATCCGGGCCATTTCCACGCCAGTCTGGTACAAAAGTACAGCTATGACCAGGTAGACTCTGTTGCCTATGTGTACGCTCCTGAAGGATCGGACGGTTTGGAACGGCACCTGGCCCGTATTGAGCAGTACAATAACCGCGAGGAAAATCCCACTAACTGGGTGGAAGAGGTCTATACCGGGCCCGATTTTTTTGAGAAGATGATCGAAGAGCGACCCGGGAATGTAGTGGTGCTGGCCGGCAATAATGCGAAAAAGACCAGCTACATAAAGCAGTCGGTTGATGCGGGGTTGAATGTGCTTTCCGACAAGCCGATGGTGATCAAGCCGGAACGGTTTCCGATGCTCAGAGAAGCGCTGGAGCAGGCCCATGAAAACGGGATTCTGCTCTACGACATCATGACCGAGCGGTTTGAAATAACCACGATACTGCAGCGTGAGCTCTCCCGCTACCCGGATGTGTTTGGCGAGCTGGAAAAAGGTACGCCCGAGGATCCTGCTATTACGAAAGAAAGTGTGCATCACTTTTTTAAATATGTCTCTGGCCAACCGCTTATTCGTCCGGGCTGGTTTTTTGATGTAGACCAGCAGGGAGAGGCGATTGTAGATGTTTCCACCCATCTTGTGGATATGATATTGTGGGAAACCTTTCCCGGGCAGGGCATCGACACTACCGATGTGAACGTGGTGCAGGCCGACCGGTGGGCCACGCAGATGACTCCGGATCAATTTACCAAGGTTACGCAGATGGAGCCGTACCCCGAGTACCTGGAGGAAGATCTGGATGAAAATAATAATTTGAATGTGTTTGCCAACGGATCGTTTGTCTTTACCGTAAACGGGGTGCACGGCAAGGTTTCGGTTGAATGGGACTACCAGGCGCCCGAGGGAGCCGGTGATACCCACTACTCGATTATGCGCGGAACGAAAGCGAATTTGGTTATACGGCAGGGCGAAGAGCAAAATTATACGCCCACCCTGTATGTTGAGCCGGTGAATGGCAGCGGTGGCGAGCAGTTTGAACAAGCCCTTAACAGTGCAATCGAAGAGATTGCCGGTGAATATTCGGGCGTGTCACTCACTCCCTCCGATAACGGATGGCAAGTGGTTATCCCGGATGAACACAGGATCGGTCACGAAGCCCATTTTGCGCAGGTCACGGAACAGTACCTGGATTATCTTGTAGAAGGGGAAATTCCTGAGTGGGAGCGAAAAAATATGCTGACCAAGTATTTTATTACCACCCAGGCGTATGAGAAAAGCAGATAGGCTCGTTGCCGGTGTTGGACATCATCACCGGCGTTAACCCATCAGCTTTGGGCGGGTGAATTATTTATCTAGTCCAGGCGCAAGCATTGTTCTTCTTGCAACGTACAGGTGGAGATCCGGGTAGAAATAGAGGCTGAAATTGGCACGATAAACTCCGCCTGGGACGATTCTGGCTACACTTTTCAAAGCTCCCCAGGAACAGGTTCCCGGGTTAAATGTAAGCCCACATTATTTACAGCGATCAATAACACCCTTCAGTTCGAATTTTGTCTACAGATTAATGCCGGAAACATCTTTTACAAAACAGTGCTATCCGATTGCGAAGCTGATACTATCTTGTTTTATCCTTCTCGCTTTCCTGCTCGCCAGGCCTTTGCAGGGAGCGGCACAAAACAACACTTCTGTCGATAAAACGATAGATATCGAGGCGGTTGCCGGGTTAAAATATGACAAGGTTCGGCTGGTGGTAGAACCGGGCTCTGTCGTTCGGTTAAGGCTGGTAAATGCCGATGAAATGATCCACAATTTGCTTGTTGTTCAACCGGGTGCCCGGGAAAACGTGGTAAAACAGGCAGAAGCGATGGGAGCGGAGGGTGTTGAAGCCGGATTTGTACCTGAATCCCCAAACGTGCTGGTAAGCACCCCGCTTCTTGACCCGGGGGAAGAAGCCTCGGTCATATTTGAAGTCCCCGACCGGGAGGCGACATATCCCTATGTTTGCACCTACCCGGCCCACGGCATGGTGATGTACGGGGCTATTTATGCCACCCGAAATCCTGACGAGCTCCCGCCGCTGGATGAAGATCCGAATATCCCGGAACCGGTGCGGAACGAGATGGCCGCATCCAACGCCATGCATCCATACCCGAGGGAAATGCCCACTATCACCCGTCTTTTTATGCCGGAATCGAGTCTCGCTGCCATTGCAGTGGGTATGGAAAAAGATCAATCCTACAACTGGGATGCGGGATACGGCTTCCTGCGGTACGCCTGGGACGGCGGCTACATCGACGCATCCAAACAATGGGATGCCAAAGCGCACGAAGTGGCTGAATTGGAGGGTGAAATCTATTACCGGAATACCACCGGGTTCCCGTTTCGGGTGGGGCACCAGGATTCGGTGCCACGGCCCAGCTTCCAGGGATATCGCATGGTAGACGGGTATCCACAGTTTAAATATCGAATGGGAGAGATTGTGGTTCGCGAATTAGTTTTGCCGGCTGATACCACGCCCGGCTTTCGGATTGAGTATCGTCTTGAAAATGTAGAGCAGCCGATTTGGTATGCCCTGAGTACCAACGATAATCTCCGGGTTGAGGTGTCAAAAGGAACCAGGGAGGCAGATATCGTCAAACTGATGCCCAAAGAGGCGGAGGAGTTTTCAATAGCATTTATTTCAGAAAAGTAGGTAACGACAGTATGAGACGAACGGAACTCGGAATAATATGTATCACAGGTTTGCTGATCCTCCTGGCGGGAATGGGATGCGAGCAGGAATCGCCGACAGGGGGACCTGCCTACAGCGTGGAAACAATCGAGACGCCGGAGGGACTGAGCGTGGAGACCGGGGGACTCGACTTCCTCCCGGACGGCCGGCTGGTAGGATGTTTCCGCCGGGGAGAGGTTATGACCTATGATGAGGAAACGAAAGAGTGGGACTTGTTTGCCTACGGCCTGCAGGATCCCCTGTGGATTAAAGCCGTTTCCAACCACGAGGTGCTGGTGATGCAGCGGGCCGAACTAACCCGCATTACAGATACCGACCAGGATGGAAAAGCCGACCTGTATGAAACGGTTACCGATGACTTCGGCATGTCGGGAAATTACGCTGAGTTTGCATACGGACCCGAAGTCGACAGGGAGGGCAACTATTATATCGCTCTCAATACCGCCTCTGCCATGGCCGGGATATACGACATTATACGTGGAGAATTTTCGTCCGCTGGTCGCCAGGGACGCATGTATTCAGCCGTTCCCTATCGCGGCTGGGTGCTCAAGGTTAAGCCTGACGGCACAACGATTCCCTGGGCCAGCGGACTTCGTTCTCCAAACGGGCTTGAGATGGACGATGAGGATAACCTGTTTATACCGGATAACCAGGGAGACTGGCTTGGCACCAGCAAACTCTATCACATCAAAAAGGATCATTTTTACGGGCACGCGCCCAGCCTGGTATGGGAAGAGGGATTTGAAGATATTGAGCCGCTTGAACTGCCGGTTCCGGTGTTGGATAAGATGCGGACGGAGGCTGCCATCCAGTTCCCGCACGGCTTTTTCGTGAATTCTCCCACACAGCCGCTCATCGACCGAACCGGCGGGCAATTCGGACCGTTTTCCGGGCAGATGTTTGTGGGGGAGATGAATCACAAGCGCATTGTACGCGTCATGCTTGAAAAAGTGCAGGGTGAGTTCCAGGGAGCAACGACCTCTTTTATCGATTCCACGGGACTGAATATCGGCAATAACCGGCTGGCATTTTCGCCCGAAGGGGAATTGTGGGTAGGCCAGACCGATCACGGCTGGCCCGGTGACCAGGGTATTCAAAAGATCACCTGGAACGGCATCGTCCCGATGGAGGTACTCACCATGAGTCTCACTAAAAAGGGGTTCGAGCTGACTTTTACCAGGCCGGTGGATCCCAAGACCGCATCCGATCCCGACCGCTACCACTTTGAACGGTATTACTATAAATATCACCAGCCGTATGGATCAGACCGGTATGGCATTAATAATATTAAGGTCTCGGAGGCCGAGGTCTCAGGTGATCACAAGAAAGTAAACCTAACGATTGAAGATCTAGAACCCGGGTTTATCTACGATATGCGTATCCAGGGGCTGCGCGCTGAAAACGGGGATTCGCTGGTTCACAACCGGGTGTATTATACCTTGAACCGGCTCCGCTGATGAATCATCTGATGTATATGATTATTGGATCGGCATCCTGTTATCCATTTGGAACTGTGTCCGCAAATATTTGAAATACGATGAAATTAATAGTAAATAGCACGTTCGTAAAAGGGTAAAGGTAATGGAAATCTAAATCACCGGGTCAGACTCTGCCGCTAATTGGGTAAGTACCTTCACTTGTGATATGGCTCGGTTTATTGAATATGTTGTGGTTTCCCTTTTAATACTACGAACATTTCGGAATATAGGATTATTACCCTTTTACAAAACATGCTGTGAGGGACCTTCGCAGAACCTGCTATTTGACCGGGAGGTGGTTGTACCGACCCCTTATTATTGTTCTTTAAACGAAAGTACAACTCCCCCTGGAACGAAGATTTCAGGGTTTTGCAAGCCCTCTATAAATTAATCTTACTTGAAAACGGATATAATTATGAACAGACTGAAAAATATGAGCACCTTGGTACTTCTGCTAACGGTTATACTGCTGGCGGGCGTAAACAGCGACTATTTTGTGACTCCTGAAGCCGACCTGCATTCAACAGATCTTCCGCAGGATGGAGAGTGGACCAACCTCATTCAAGGAGATCTGTCCGAGAACTGGGTGCAGCGCGGAGGAGAGGCCAAATATCGTATCCAGGGCAACCAGATTGTAGGTACCACGGTACCGGATACGCCCAACAGTTTTTTGTGCACGAAAATGGAATATGGCGATTTTGTACTGGAGCTGGAGGTAAAAGTGGATCCGGAGCTGAATTCAGGTATCCAGATTCGCAGCCAGAGCAAGGCATCGTACAATAACGGCCGTGTGCATGGCTACCAGGTTGAGATCGACCCCTCTGACCGTGCCTGGAGTGGCGGCATCTATGACGAAGCCCGCCGTGGCTGGCTGGATGACCTGGAGGGACAGCCAGAAGCCCGAAAAGCTTTTAAAAATGGAGAATGGAATAAATACAAAATCAGGGCACACGGAGATACCTTGAAAACATGGGTCAACGGGGTTCCGGTCGCGCACCTGGTTGACTCGATGGACGCCAGTGGCTTTATAGGGTTGCAGGTGCACAGTACCGATCATGAAGAACCCCTGCAGGTACGCTGGCGCAATATCCGGGTCAAGCTGTTGGAATAGAATCTCATGGACAGTAAAATAAGTAATTTGCCCGCAGACTTATTTTGAAGGGCTACATATCGGTATCCTGAGTGCCGCAGCCCAATCAACCTGCGGGCAATATTATGCTGAGTTTGCAAGATTTGGGGATACGGCATCAGGTTCAGGGTTCAGATGTGTATGCGGGCCAATATCCAGCGTATCTTCTCTTGTTATAACTTCATGAAGATGGGGATCAACACTATTTTTTCCAGTGATATATAAGAGGTGCCCGGTATTAAATATGAGAGGGCTTTGACAACCGTATGTCCGAAGTCTTCATGTGAAATTAGCACCGTTACTTCAAGAATCAGGGTTAGGTAGGATGAAACAATGGTTGCCAGGGAACATCGCAGTACTATCCGAAAGAGGTGCTACCTCCGTATTACAACCGGTGTTCATATTGATGATCGCTATTCTGGCCGGGTGCTCTGCGTCACCGGAGCTGCAGTGGAACGAAGAGACGAACTACCGCTGGGCCGAGGTTTCTCCGGGATTTTTCGGGGAGACCGGCTTCTCACCACGCTCTCCATCCCAAACCGGTATCCATTTTGAGAATCGGATTACGGAGGAACAGATCGCCGAAAATCGACACTACCTGAACGGCTCGGGAGTAACGGCGGGCGATATTGACGGCGACGGTCTTGTCGATCTTTATTTTGCTGGCCTGGATACGCCCAATAAGCTATATAAAAACAGGGGAGGAATGCAGTTTGAGGATGTAACTGCCGAGTCCGGCGTATCGCACGAAGGCTACTACTCCACGGGCTCAGTCTTTGCCGATGTGGACGGGGATGGGGATCTCGACTTGCTGGTTACGGCCATGCACAAGCAGAATGTACTCTATATTAATGATGGAAACGGGATTTTTTCCAAAAAAGAGGACAGCGGTCTCGGTGCTGCAAAGGGAAGCATGACGATGGACCTGGCTGATATTGACGGGGACGGGGATCTTGACCTGTACGTGACCAACTACAAGGAGAAGTCGGTCAAGGATATATATACGACCGAGGAACTGGAGTGGAATAATATCCTGAAGGAGCCCTATAATGAGCAAAATCAAACCGGCCCCTTTACCCTCGTTTCGCCCTTCGACGAGCATTACCAGTTGTTTATGTCCCGGGATAATCGACTTGTTGGAGCCGCGGAGACGGGAGAAAAGGATGAGCTCTATATTAATGAGGAAGGAACGTTCCGAAAAGTTACTGATACCGGTGACACCTTTCTTGACGCAAATGGGGAGCCTCTGGGGCTGCAACCAGATTGGGGACTGACGGCCAAATTCCAGGATTTAAACGGGGACGGCTTCCCTGACCTGTATGTGTGCAACGATTTTTTCCCAAAAGATCGCATCTGGATGAACCTGGGGGATGGTACTTTTCGTGAGGCGGACTGGAAGTCGGTGCGGAACATGAGCTTTTCGGCCATGGCGGTAGACTTTTCCGATATCAACCGCGATGGCCGGCTCGATATGTTTGTGACCGAAATGCTGAGTCCCGACCACGAGCGCCGCCTCCGCCAGATGGGATCGGATGATCCGACTCCCAACCGGACCGACTCCATACAAGCCCAGCCCCAGTATAACCGAAACTCCATGTACCTGAAAAGAGAAGACGATACCTACGCAGAGATCGCTTATCTCAGCAATACAGAAGCCACCGGGTGGTCGTGGGCGACCCGGTTTATGGATATCAACCTGGACGGGTACGAAGACCTTGTCATAAACACGGGCTACACCTATGATATCCTCGACATTGATACGCAGGCGGGGATGATCAGGCAGGGCCGAAATATGGATGAAAATTTTGATCTGTTGATCGGCAGGGCCCCGAAGCTGGATCTTTCCAACAAATTCCTGATGAACAACGGGGACCTGACGTTTCGGGACCGAAGTTCGGAATGGGGATTTGGCGAACCGGATGTCTCTCACGGGTTTGCCACGGCCGACCTGGATAACGACGGCGATCTCGATTTTGCCAGTAACCGCCTGAACAGCAGTGCGGCGGTCTTTGAGAATACAAGCCGCGCATCCCGTATCGCAGTCCGGTTGCGGGGCGATGCACCCAATGTTCGCGGAATCGGTGCCAGCGTCAGGCTGGTAGGTCCTGCGATGACCCAGGAAAGGCAACTTTCGGCCGGGGGAGATTATCTTTCCGGATCTACTCCTTTAGCGATGTTTGCGGCAGATGAGGAAGCGGATTACACGATCGAGGTCACCTGGCCGGATGGGGCTTTCAGCGTGGTGAATGAGGTGGAGGCGAACCGGATCTACGAAATTAAAAAGTCGGGTGCAACGACAGGTAGAAAGGACAATGGAAACATATTTACTTCCGGGGAGCCCGTTTTTGAGGATGTATCCGGCCGCATCGATCATACGCATCACGAAGATCCGTTTGATGATTCGACCATTCAACCGCTGCTGCCCGGCAAACTGAGTACGCTCGGACCGGGAATATCCTGGGTGGATATCGACGATGACGGTGACGATGACCTGCTGGTAGCCTCCGGCAAGGGAGGTACACTCGGGGCGTTTCGAAACAGGGGCGACGGCACTTTTGAACCGGTGACAGAATTCCCTTTTGATGAAATTGCACCGGGCGACCAGACCGCCATCCTGGGATGGTCTACCGCCCGGGGAATGAACCTGATGGTGGGTAGCGCCAACTACGAGCAGGGCAATCCCCGGGCGCCTTCTGCCTATCAATACCGACGGACTCCGGGCACCCAATTTGAGCAGTCGGGCACGCTTTCCAACTACTCTACCACCGGTACGCTGGCAGCGGCCGATTACGACAATGACGGGGATGTGGACCTGTTTCTCGGTGGGCGGTTTGTACCGGCCCATTATCCCAGGGATGCCACCTCCCGGCTCTTTAAAAATGAAAACGGCTCATTTGTGCTCGATGCGCAGAATTCAAGGAAATTGGGAGAGATCGGGTTGATTACAGGAGCGGTATTCAGCGATTACGACCAGGACGGGGACCAGGATCTGCTGTTGAGCCGCGGCTGGGACTCCGTTATTCTGATGGAGAATGATGGCGGTGTTTTTAATGATATATCTGCACAAGTGGGCCTTGATCAGTACAAGGGCTGGTGGCGCGGTATCGCCACCGGCGACTTCAACAATGACGGCCGCCCCGATATCGTTGTTGCCAACGTGGGATTGAACAGCTCATACCAGATGGAGTTCGGGGATCCGCTGCGGATGTATTATACGGATCTCAACGGCGACCGGCGCGTAGATATTATTGAAACACACGCCAACCGTGAAGGACATTACGTACCCCGTAAGAAATTATATGAATACAATACCCTCCCCGTTATTTCCAACCGGTTCCAAAGTTACCGTGCCTTTGCCGGTTCCGACATGCAGGATATATTTGGGAGCCGGTTATCGCAAATTCCGTATAAAGCGGTAAACGATCTCCGGCATATGGTCTTCATCAATACCGGCGAAGGATTTGACGCGAAACCGCTGCCCGTGCGCTCTCAATTTTCGGCGGCATTTCACGTGGGGGTGGCTGATTTCAACAACGACGGCAATGAGGACCTGTTCCTGAGCCAGAATTACTTCGGTATGCCTCGCGAAGTGCCGCGCCTTGATGCCGGCCGGGGACTGTGGCTGCGGGGGGATGGAACGGGCGATTTTACGCCGCTGGCGGGAAGTGAATCTGGAATCAAGGTGTATGGCGAACAGCGGGGAGCCGCGTTTAGTGACGTTAACAACGACGGGAAAGTAGATTTGGCGGTCACCCAAAATGACGCCGAGACTAAATTGTACCTGAACCGAACGAGGAAACCTGGATATCGTGTAACGCTGCAGGGACCCGAACAGAACAGCGATGCCCTGGGTTCGGCTATACGACTGGTTTATGGCAACGGTGAAAAGGGTCCGCTGCGCGAAATACAGGCCGGTTCAGGATACTGGTCGCAAAATAGTTTTACCCAGGTAATGGGCAGCCGGTCGAATCACAATGTTGCTGAAATAGAGGTGCATTGGTTTGACGGTCGCCGTCAGTGGGTGGAGCTGAAAGAGGAAAAAAGAGAGTATCTGCTTGAGTTTCCCGAGTGATGGTTCAGGCAGTTACAAGACCAGTTGACGGTGATTTGAAGATTCTGCCGGGAGGATATATGGGAGTCACACGACAAACGGGCACCTGGTCATTATGGGCAATGTTGGCATTTAATTTTTTTTATCTCAATTGCAGACTATAAACATTGGTAGCAAGTTAACTCATAAAAACAGGATTACTATGATACCTAATATGAAAAGGCATCTATTATTTCTGGTGGTGTTTTTAGTCGGATTAGGGGCTCAGCAGGTTATCGCTGACGATGGCTACCGCCTGTGGCTGAGATATGACCAGATTTCAGATAACGCCAGACTTCAGCAGTATCGATTGGCCTTTCAGGAGGTTGTCCTGGCCGGCGATTCGGAAACATCCAGGGTGACAGGCAGGGAAATCCAAAAGGGCCTGAGTGGGCTGTTGGGTAAAGAGATCCCGGTCAAAAGCGAGCTCTCTGGCAACCGGTCGCTTATTATCGGTACACCGTCGGACTCTGAAATCATCTCCTCGCTCAACCTGGATAAAAAATTAACGTCGGTTGGTGACGAAGGGTTCTTGATTGAGCAGCACCGTGTTCAGGGGAATGACCATGTCGTGATTGCAGCCAATACCGATGTGGGGGCACTCTACGGTACTTTTCACTTGTTGCGGCTGATGAAGACGCATGAAGAGGTGCAACATATTTCGATCGCAAGCGCTCCGAAAATACAGCATCGCGTGCTAAACCACTGGGACAACCTGGACCGTACGGTGGAGCGGGGTTATGCCGGGCTTTCGCTGTGGGAGTGGAAGACGCTGCCCAACTACGAAGATCCCCGCTATACGGATTATGCACGGGCCAACGCTTCACTTGGGATCAATGGTACGGTGATCAACAATGTAAACGCCGACCCGCGGATGCTCACTGAGCAGTACATTAAAAAAGCCGCAAAGCTGGCCGACATCTTTCGTCCCTATGGAATTAAGATTTACTTTTCAGCCAACTTTTTTGCACCAAGTCGTGTAGGAGGTCTCGAAAACTCGGATCCGCTAAATCCTGACGTGCAGCAGTGGTGGAAAGACAAGGCGGATCAAATTTATAAACATATTCCAGATTTTGGAGGTTTTCTGGTAAAGGCCAACTCGGAAGGGCAGCCGGGACCCCAGAATTATGGCCGTTCGCATGCCGAAGGGGCCAATGTCCTTGCAGAAGCAGTGGCTCCGCACGGCGGTATTGTGATGTGGCGGGCGTTTGTATACAGTCCCGAGCAGGAGGATCGCTTCCGCGAGGGCTACGACGAGTTTGTTCCCCTGGACGGGCAGTTTGCGGACAACGTGATACTGCAGGTCAAAAACGGGCCGATCGACTTCCAGCCCAGGGAACCGTTTCACCCGCTGTTTGGAACCCTGCCGGAGACCAATACCATGCTGGAGCTGCAGATTACGCAGGAATATTTCGGATTCAGTCTGCACCTTGCATATATGGGCCCACTCTACAAGGAAGCACTGAGTGCCGATACCTATGCCAAAGGGGAAGGCTCGACGGTGGCCCGGGTAATCGACGGGGAGGTATTTGACTACGAGCACACCGGTATTGCGGGTGTGGCCAATACCGGGCGCGACCGAAACTGGACCGGCCATCCGTTTGGGCAGTCGAACTGGTACCTGTTTGGCCGGTTGGCATGGGATCATACACAAACGGCTGAAGGACTCGCTGACGAGTGGATTCGAATGACGTTTACCCACGATCCGGATTTTGTGGAACCGGTTAAAGAGATGATGATGATGTCTCGCGAGGCGGGCGTACGATACCGGAATCCGCTGGGCCTCACGCACCTGTACGCGCAGGGCCATCACTACGGTCCGGCGCCCTGGACCTCCGACCTGCCGCGCCCCGATTGGACGGCGGTATACTATCACAGGGCGGATGACGAAGGGATCGGTTTTGACCGCACGGAGTCCGGCTCAAACGCAATTGAGCAATACGCACCGGAAGTACGGGACCAATTTGATGAAATGGGGGATACACCGCTGGAATACCTGCTTTGGTTCCACCACGTGCCCTGGGATTATCAGCTTTCAACCGGCCGAACACTCTGGCAGGAGCTGGTGCATCGCTACTACCAGGGGGTGGAAGATGTCCGGGAAATGCGGGAAAAATGGGCGTCCGTAGAGGGACTGATCGACAAGGGACGGTATCGTCATGTGGAAGCGCTGCTGGAAATCCAGGAGGAGGCGGCCCTTTGGTGGAGAAACGCCTGCGTACTCTACTTCCAACAGTTTGCGGGAGAGCCGATTCCCGAGGAATATGAGAAGCCGGAACACTCCCTGGAATACTACAAGGAGCTGGAAAAAACACATCATATCGCCCGGTTCTGAGGTTTTGTTGGGAATGGTTTTGGTGTAATGTGTGAAGGGATGTCGCTGTAGCAGGCGATATCCCTTTGCTCTTTTTTATATAAAACTGGAACATATCGAAGGGATCTATTATGAGTCATATTACCACCAGTATAGCGATCGATGCCCCGGCAGAGTTGGTGTTTAAGACCATCGCCGATATACGGAATTTTTCAGAAGCGGTACCGGATATTGTGGAGGTGGAATTTTTGTCAAAATCGACATATGGGGTGGGTACCCGTTTTAGGGAAACACGCGTCATGTACGGCCGCGAAGCGACGGAGGAGCTTGAGGTGACGGAGCTGGTGGAAAATAGTCGAATTCGTATTGTTGCTGAAAGTCACGGTGTACGCTGGGATTCGCTGTTTACCGTGGAGGAAACGGGGGAGGAAACCACCCTGACCCTGGTAATGGATATCCAACCGCAAAAATTTATGGCCAGGATCATGACTCCACTCATGAAGGGTTCCATCAGAAAGGCCCTTGTTAAAGATATGGAGGCGGTAAAAAAATATTGTGAGCGTTAATCAGCAGTATTTAAGAAATGATGAGAATTTTGGCGATTGCAATCTGTCAGACAGCCTGGCGACCCATTATTCCTCGTGTATCAGCGTGCGAAACCCACCGGACTGCCACCGTTTGATACCGGAATCACGGTATTGTTCCATAAAGAGGGCAACTCCTTTCATTTTTTCGGCCAGACGAAGGGCTTTTTCGGGGGGGAGAACGCTGGCAGCGGAAGCGTAGCTGTCGGCAGTCAAGCCGTTGGAAGCGATCACGGTAACCTGCCTGCGGTCGGTCAGTCCCAGCCCCGTTCGCGGATCGATGATGTGGGAGTAGCGGGTGCCGTCAATCTCCACGTATTGATAGAGATCGCCCGAGGTGGCCACCGCGCTGTTTGCGAGCTGCAGCATAATACGGTTGTCAACGCCGGCGGTGTCGTGGGTGAGCACTTCGATGTTCCACCCGTTCCTGCCGGGGGGAGGGGCGCCAATCGCAATATCGCCTCCCCCATCAACAAGGGCGGCATCAACTCCATGACGGTTCAGCATCTTCAGGGCCTGGTCCACTGCATACCCTTTGGCGATTCCGCCAAGATCGAGCTGCATATTTTTTTGCCTGAGTTCAACGGTCTGGTGTTGTTCGTCCAGCTTTACATACCGGAATCCGACCCGTTTGCTCATGCTGGCAAGGGTTTGATCGGTTGGGAGTGCGGGTTCCGCCTGGCGGTTCATCTTTCTCCAAAGCTGCACGTAGGGACCGACAGTGACATCGAAAGCGCCGCCGGTTTTCTCTGAAACCTGCCGGGCGTACTGCAGTACCCTGAACAGGTGCCGGGAGACCACAACGGCCGTATCCCTGCCGGAGGTCCGGTTCAGTCGATTTAGTTCACTTTCGGGATCATAATCGCTTAGCAAGGAATCCAGCTTTTCGATATGCCTGAATGCAGCCCGCGAGGCGGAGTTTGCCTGTACGTTCGAGTCTGCGTAAAGCACTATCCGGAAGGTGGTTCCCATGTGAGAGCTGCGGTATTCGTACCGCTCCGCTTTCATCTGCTGGGCGGGCAGCAGGTGCGGAAGAAAAAGAAAAAGCAGGAGCATGATTAAAAAGCTCCTGCTGAACGGGTGAAAACGTTTAACATTTTTCCCCATTTCCGAGAGGATCTGAGCAGGAAAACAATATTTAGACTCCGCTGTACGCACTGAAACCTCCGTCAACGGGAATGACCGTACCGGTAACAAATTTGGATGCCTCACTGGCCAGCCAAACCACCGTTCCAATAAGCTCCTCTTTTTCTCCAAACCGTTTCATCGGGGTGTTGTCGACAATCGTCTGCCCGCGTTCGGTTAGAGATCCGTCTTCATTGAGCAGCAGGTCCCGGTTCTGTTCCCCGATGAAGAAGCCCGGGGCAATCGCGTTAACCCGGAGTCCGTCTCCATATTTGATTGCAAGCTCGGTTGCAAGGAATTTAGTAAAGTTGTCAACGGCTGATTTGGCGGCCGAATATCCCAGCACACGGGTGATGGCACGATCTGCCGCCATGGATGAGATATGAACAATCGACCCCCGTTCGTTCTTGATCATGTCTTCGCCGAATACTTTGGTGGGATGGTAGGTGCCAAAAAAATTCAGATCCATCACATTTTCCAGCGCTTCATCGTCCAGGTCCAGGAACGACTGGTCGGGATTGATCGTGGCTCCCGCCATGTTGCCGCCGGCAGCGTTGACGAGGATATCAATACGTCCCCATTTGTCCATAATTTTGTCCCGTGCCGCTTCCAGGTCAGCTTTTACCAGCACATCCGCTATCAATGGCACCGCTTCCCCGCCACTGTCTTCGATATCTTTTACATTTTGTTTGGCAGAATCTTCGCTCCTGCCCAGAATGCCGACTTTAGCCCCGGCAGCAGCCAACCCTTTTGCCATGGCTCCGCCCAGAACTCCGGTCCCGCCCGTTACGATTGCTACTTTACCTGAAAGATCAAATAGGTTGTTCATTTTATGATTTTTAGATCTGTAATTATCCTTTTAATATGGGTATCAAATAAAACCAATTATAAGCGAAAAAACCATCATATTTGTGCCTGAACTCCTTAAAAAGGAAAGTTTCAGGTTCTGGCACTGGCCGGCATTTTGGGCTTGCCGCTTTTTCATTTAAAAAGGGAGCCGCGTATCAAATTTTGGGTCGTGATGCTGCAATTTCGGTGGCTGTAAATACCTGCACTACACCCGGGCGCTGGTCCCGGTGCAGTGGTCAATGGCCAAATAATTTTACCAGACTGTTTTTCATAGAGGTCATCGAAAAAAACGTTGTTTCGACCAATTCCGCGCTCAGGGATTGGCTTTGAAACAAGCTTCAGGCTTTTTAGAGGCTCTCTTGGAGACTGTGCCGCAACACCTGGAGAACAGAGCGTTCTGAGATGGAGGGAGATGACAGGTTTGTGGAAAGAAATAACTTTTAAAAACCAGTTGAGATTTTGCCGTTTTGTATTTATTAAAGAGAACCACAGCGGAAAGTCGTTTTGCAGGACAACATAACACTAAGAATACATTGGCTTAACAGTTTGTTAACATCTGTTCTTTAGTTTTGCCGCTCAATGATCAGCACACTGAAATCAGAATACTTTTTAACCTTTTCACTTTTTCCTCATTATGAATAAAAGCCTGTTTCTCACCCTGTTGGTTGCATCCTTTTTACTCTCCTCCTGCGGTTCCGGGGGGGACGGAGACACCCTTTCCGGTAGAATCAATATCGATGGTTCAAGCACTGTTTTTCCCGTTACCGAAGCCGTTGCTGAAGAATTCCGTTCCGAAGCCCCTGATGTTCGGGTTACCGTGGGCGTGTCAGGTACAGGGGGCGGGTTCCAGAAATTCGTACGAGGAGAAACGGCTATAAATAACGCCTCGCGGGAGATTAGTCCTACCGAAATTGAGGCGGCCAAACAAAACGGGGTCGAATATCTTCAGTTGTCGGTGGCGTATGATGGGCTGGCGGTCGTTGTACACCCGGAAAACGACTGGGTCGACTATTTAACGGTTGAGGAGCTGAAAACGATCTGGGAACCAGAAGCGCAGGATGAGATTACCCAGTGGAATCATATCCGCCCCGACTGGCCGGAGAATGGTCTCAACCTGTATGGACCGGGCGTCGCCTCCGGTACGTACGATTACTTTACGGAAGCTGTTGTTGGCGAAAGCGGTGCAAGCCGGGGAGATTTTACGGCCAGTGAAGATGATAATGTACTCGTACAGGGGGTGTCGACCGACCAGTACGCACTTGGATTTTTTGGCCTGGCCTACTACGAGGAAAACCAGGAACAGCTCAGGCTGGTTCCGGTCAAACATGGCGAGAAAGACCCGGTGGCTCCCTCCATTGAAACAGTATCCAATGATACCTACACCCCCCTCTCGCGTCCGCTGTTTATCTATGTCTCCAAAGAGGCCGCACAGCGACCGGCAGTGCAGCAATTTATTGAATTCTATCTGGACATCGCTCCTGAACTTACGAAATCGGTCGGTTACGTGGCGATGCCCGATTCTGTTTACCAGGTTCAAAAAGACAAATTCCACTCCTTTATTTCCTCTGACAGCACGAGCGCTCAACCATAACCAAAAAATTGCTGGGTATTAGTAACGACATCGTTTTTATATGAAAAGGAAAACGAAGGAGAACATAATAGAAAGGGCGCTGGCGGCTTGTGCCTTTATTACCGTGTTGACCACCGTTGGGATTATCCTGGTGCTGCTAGTGGAAGCTGTCGCTTTTTTCAGTGAAGTTTCAATAATCGATTTTTTGACCGGTACGGAATGGACCCCGCTCTTTACCAGCAAGTCGTATGGTATTTTACCTCTTATTGCGGGAACCCTGCTCACCTCTTTGATTGCGATCTCGGTGGCCCTGCCCATCGGAATCATCATTGCGGTGTATCTGAATGAATACGCCCCGAGGCGATTTCGGAACGTGGTCAAACCGTTGCTGGAAGTATTAGCCGTAGTACCCACCGTGGTCTACGGCTTTTTTGCGTTAATGATCGTAACCCCCTTTCTAAAGAATTTTGTTACCGATCTCTCCGGGTTTAATGCTCTTTCGCCCGGAATTGTGATGGGTATCATGATTATTCCGTTTGTCTCGTCGTTGAGTGAAGATGCGCTGAATTC
Source organism: Halalkalibaculum sp. DA384 (assembly GCF_043951955.1). Classification (NCBI taxonomy): domain Bacteria; kingdom Pseudomonadati; phylum Balneolota; class Balneolia; order Balneolales; family Balneolaceae; genus Halalkalibaculum; species Halalkalibaculum sp. DA384. Next base: position 40,610 of record NZ_JBINJE010000016.1, read on the forward strand.
GGTGCCTGATTCCCTGCGGCAGGCGGCCTTCGGCATGGGATCGACCCGGCTGCAGACCGCTTTTAAAGTGATGGTTCCGGCGGCATCGTCGGGTATCATCGTTTCGGGTATTCTTGCCGTTGCGCGGGCTATCGGCGAAACCATGATTGTGGCAATTGCAGCGGGTATGCAGCCGCGGTTTACCTTTGATCCCACCGTCCCGATTCAAACGATCACCTCCTATATCGTACAGATAAGCATGGGAGATGTACCGTATGGGACCACCGCGTACCGGACCATCTTCGCGGCCGGGATAACGCTATTTATTTTTACCTTTATCCTGAACAATATCAGCTACTGGATTCGCGCAAAATACCGGGAGAAATATGAATAGAGCCAGATATAACAGGTTTAAAGACAAAATGTTCAAAGGGGTGGGCGTGGCTGCCACGCTTGTGGGACTGGTGGTCCTGGCTATCTTTTTGGGATTTATCGTATACATGGGAAGCGAGCGTTTGAGCTGGGAATTTATCATGAGTCTTCCCTCCCGGTTTGCCGAGCGATCTGGCATCTATACTGCATGGATCGGTACGGTATGGGTGCTTGTGCTGACCACGCTCATCTCGTTTCCGCTGGGAGTGGGTGCGGGACTCTACCTGGAGGAATACGGAAAAAAGAGCAGGCTCAGTTCATTTCTGGAAATTAATATTGCGAATCTGGCGGGTGTGCCTTCGGTTATCTATGGACTATTGGGGCTGGAGGTATTTGTACGGATTATGAAACTGGGAAACAGCATTTTGGCCGGTGCGCTGACGCTGTCGCTGCTGATTTTGCCGGTTATTATCGTATCTACGCGGGAGGCTATCAGGGCGGTTCCCTCCTCCATACGGGACGCCTCCGTTGCGCTGGGAGCATCCAAATGGCAGACTATATGGAACCAGATTCTGCCCGCTTGTATCGGGGGAATCCTGACTGGGGTTATCCTGGCGATTTCGCGCGCCGTGGGGGAAACGGCCCCTCTCATTGTTATAGGCGCCCTGGCTTATGTCCCATTTGCTCCCCGGAGTCCACTCGACGAGTTTACCGTACTGCCGATACAGATATTTAACTGGGTTACCCGCCCGCAGCACGAATTTGTAATAAATGCGGCCGCGGCCATCATTGTACTGCTGCTGATCACATTTGTGATGAATGGAATTGCGGTATACCTTAGAAACCGATGGCAGAAGAAAGTTAACTGGTAGGCAGCCCGGCTCACAACGATGAGTATCAAGATAAAAACTGAAATGACATGGAGACCAAAACCAAAGAGGCAAACGTAAACGCCGTGGAGAAAGAATCCAACAAGCAAAAGAAAGGTGACCAGTTGCAGTACAAGCTGCAGGCAAAGAATATTGACGTATTTTACGGGGATTTCCAGGCGATACAGAACATCAGCCTGGATATTGTTCCCAATTCCGTAACTGCTTTTATCGGTCCCTCAGGATGCGGAAAATCAACGTTTCTGCGGCTCTTTAACAGGATGAACGACTATATCGACAACTTTAAAATGAACGGCAAAATCCTGTTGGACGATCAAAATATTTACGCCCCGTCAGTCCGGGTTGAGGAACTGCGCAAGGCGGTGGGCATGGTCTTTCAGAAACCCAACCCATTTCCCAAGTCCATTTTTGAGAATGTAGCCTACGGGCTGAAAATACAGGGAATTTCCGACAAGGATTATATTGAAGAACGGGTTATCGAATCGCTGAAGCAGGCCACGCTCTACAGCGAGGTCAAAGATGATCTTGACAAGCAGGCATTATCCCTGTCGGGCGGCCAGCAGCAGCGGTTGTGTATTGCGCGTGCGCTCGCCGTCAAACCCTCGGTGCTGCTCATGGATGAGCCCACCTCGGCACTTGATCCGATCTCCACCGGTAAAATTGAAGATCTTATCCATGGACTGAAGAAAAACTACACCATTGTCATTGTCACCCACAACATGCAGCAGGCAGGTAGGATAAGCAGTAAAACCGCCTTTTTGTATATGGGAAAATTAATTGAATATGGCGATACTGAAAAAATATTTACAAATCCTGAAAAAGAGCGTACACAAAATTACATTACAGGGAGATTCGGTTAATGCATACCGATGAATCAGGACAATTAAAAGAATCAGCCACCATGTCACACCTAGAGACGGAGCTCCGCTTACTCAATGACGATATTTTAGAGATCATGTACCTGGTGAAAACCCAGCTTGAGAAAGGGAAAAAAGCGCTGCTCAATTTTGATAAAGAACTGGCCCACGATATTATTGCCAACGAAAGGCGCGTCGATGCCCTGGAGTTGAAAATAGATCGCGACTGCGAGAATTTCCTTGCGCTTTTTAATCCGGTTGCAGTGGATCTGCGCTTCGTGATCGCCTCGCTTAAAATCAATTCCGACCTCGAACGGATCGGCGACCACGCCGACAGCATCGCACGGTATATCCTGGAGTACGGAGACCCCATTGATCAGAAGGTGATCAAAAAAATGCGGATCGAGGAGATGTACGAAACGGCTATCAATATGCTCAGCAACGTATTTAGCGCCTATGTCGCCGAAGATACGGAGAAAGCCCGGAAGGTATTTTCCAAAGATCAGTTGCTGAATGAGATCAACCAGGAAGCGGCAAAAACCACGGGAAAGCTTATCCAGAAAGATCCAGACAACGTAGAGCTGTACCTGTACCTGTTTTCCATCATTCGCAAGCTGGAGCGGGTGGGCGACTTGACAAAGAATACCGCCGAGCAGCTGGTATTTTATATTGAGGCCAAAGTCCTTAAACACAAAAAGCTGGGATCAAAGAAAAAGAAGAATAACGAGGAGTAACCCGATACCGGCTTTGCAGTGGCTTTATGAGATATTAATGAAGCCGCTTCCTGGAAATACATGTTTGGGATCACCTACAGTGGAACGGAAGCTTTATAACAGGTGCGACAGCGTGACCGGGTAGCAGCGATGCACCGGATGATTTTTTTGACAGGACGATCAAACGCCGTCCAAAAACGATCAGCAAAACAAAAAACACACTTACATGAAGACGTCAGGTTTACTAGGCGCCCTGCTATTGGTATGGGCGTCCACCACATTTGCACAATCTGCTCTTACCGAAAAGGGTGAGATCAGCGGAAGGGTCTACAGCGACTATTTTTGGGTCGCCTCCAATCACAACAATGACCTGGAGGGAAAAAACGGATTCTGGATACGCAGAGTCTATTTTACCTACGACTACCAGATAAGTGAGGCCTTTTCCGGTCGATTTCGTCTGGAGGGGAACAGCCCCGGTCAGTTTAATACCGAGGCAAAAATTACTCCCGTTGTCAAAGATCTCTACCTGCAGTGGGAGAATGACCAACACCAGATTTTGGCGGGCATATCACCGACGCCCACTTTTGCCCTCGTTGAGGATGTGTGGGGCTACCGATCGGTTGAAAAGTCGCCGCTGGACTTGCTGAAATTTGCCAGTTCCCGGGATTTTGGAATTGCGTTTGAAGGAGAACTGGACACGGACGGCAGGCTGAATTACCACTTTATGGTTGGCAACGGGAACAGCAACAGCTCGGAAACCAACCCGGGTAAAAAGTTTATGCTTTCGCTTTCCTATGAACTGACCGATCACCTGGTGGCAGAAGTTTATGGCGATTATAACGATCAATTTGAAAACCAGGACTGGTTCACTCTGCAGGGTTTTTTGGGCTACCAGTCAGACAGTTTTAACCTGGGACTTCTTTTTGCCCATCAACAGCGGCAGAATGCCACGCAGTATTCAGCGGGCAACGAGGTGGACCTGAGCCTGGAGGTGGCCTCTGTATTCAGCAATTTTACACTCTCAGAGAAAATGCAGGGCTTCTTGCGGGTCGACCGTACGTTTGACAATATAAACGGGGTACAGAACAACGATTATTTTCCGATCAGCAGCCAGTCTGCCTCAACCATCCTGATTGCCGGGCTTGATTTCGAGCTGGACAACAATATCCATTTAATGCCCAACCTGGAAGCCGCTATATATGATGAGAGCGATTTAACGGGCACCACGCCGGGCACAGACCTGATTCCCCGGCTTACTCTGGCCTACAACTTTTAACGGACGTTAAAATACTCTTCGTGTGCCAGTAACTGATGCAATGAAAGGGCGGGGAGAGAAATACCCGGTTGCGGCGGGAGGGCAGGGCCAGGCCCGATGAAATGAACAGATAATTTGCAAGAAATTTTATATCGAACGGGCATTAAAAATCATTTAAAATAGAAAAGGCCACTTCAAAAAAAGTGGCCTTTTCCGGTAGGATATTACCGAATTAAATAATTGGGTATCTTATCCTTTAATCTCGTCTACTTTACCGGTGTTTTTCCATTCTTGAATTTCCAAACGAATATCCTGTGCTGTCTTCTTAATCTCTTGAAGAGTTTTGCGAGCACGTGTGCCGGCAGCTTTGTTCCCTTTGTTGTAGAACTTGTTAATATCTGGTTCCAGCTGATCTAACAGTTCGCTCATTTCGTCATATCGGCTCATTATGTAACTCCGTTAAATTAATGTTTAATGTTAATTTTAATCGATTTGATGACATTTGTTTTTATACCGCCATCGATTGTTCGAAACTAATACATTCCAATCTGTACTGTCAAGTAAAAAACCTGATTTTTAACCTAAATTCTGCGTTTTTTCTCCTATTCTAACAGAATAAGGGGGATATCCGGAGTATCATCGGGAAATATTAATCCTTTGTACTGCTATTGGTCCGGATTTTGGTTGATTCGGGTAATGAACTCCGCCGTCGTGGTAATATGGGTTGGGACCGAGAGTCCGGTGAGATCATCCGGGGGAGCGGGGGCCGGGCCCGAAGAGTTTTCTTTGGATGGCGAACGATGGTCGTACTTTGAAAAGAGGATGAGCTCTTCGGGTGCAAATTGCATATGGAGGAATTCCAGGTATCTATTCAGTGGCACGGGCGTCGGTTTATTGTTCTTTCGGTTTAGCACGAGGTTGGAAAGCAGCAATACCGGGCCGTGGTGCAGTGATTCAATGTAGTCCATATTGATGTTGAGTTTTCCCTCTTCCAGCGTGATGCATTCTCGCTGATAGCCGTTTAGCCCCACCGCTGAAACGCCCTGGTCGGCGAACAGGGCCACCAGTCGATGATTCAGATCCTTGATCGCTCGAATGGTGGCCTCCTCCCGCATAATTCCGGTTTGTATAAGGCGTTCGGTGTATTCACTTTCTCCGTGAACGACAACAAGCCGGGCATCATCCCGGTTGTTCTGAAACCGGGCCAGCCCCTGGGCAATATTGGTAAGGAATAAGCCATTATCGAGATGCTCGTAATCGAGTGTTAGAATATATTTCATTACTGGTTTTTTGTGTGTTGTAAGTTTTTTTTCAGGAAGTCGGATTTAAAGCTGTATGGTAACAGGTCGGAACTAAAGTGCCGGGATAGGGATCCATCCGAATGGTGGATGAAAACGGGGATTTGGGGCAGGTGCTCAATGATAACCTGCCTGCAGGCTCCGCAGGGGCTGCTGTATTCTCCGTGTCGGGTATGGAGATGCAGGGCCTTGATCGACGAAAGGTCGATCCCGCCGGCGATCGCTTTGGCAATGGCCGTGCGTTCAGCACAAAGCCCCGACTCCCAGGCGCTGAATTCAATATTCACACCCGAGACAAGGCCTCCGCTCGTTTCAAGAATTGTGGAAACCGGGAAGTTGGAATAGGGGGAGTGTGAACGGCCCAGTAGACGCTGCAGGCAATGGCTGATATCATCGTGTGAAGTGACGATCTCATCCAGCTCTTTGTCAAAATCAGGCTCAACAGAATACTCGAGGTCCAGCTCTCGTTCCCAAAAATCGGTCTTTCCATCTGTTGATGGCGGTGTTCTGCGGTAGACTTTTACCGGTTGTTCTCCCTCGCTTGTGCAAATTACCACGGCGCACTGCATTGCGGAGATGGTCAAGGGGAAGGAGATATTTTCAATTCTTACACCCGGATATAATTTCCCCGAGCGGCTTTCCAAAATAACAGCTGCAGGCTGCCCGGAGTAGGGAGTGTAGGATCGGGTTTCGAGCTCTTCCAACGTCATTTTACTGGTTGTCAATTATGGATGAAATGACGGCATCGGCCACGGCTGCCCTGATTTCACTGATGTTGTGGCCGTACGACCGGTGGGGATGCACCCGGTTGGCAAGAATAATAATTGCGAGGTCCCGTGCAGGATCGATCCAGATGCTGGTGCCGGTAAAACCGGTATGACCGAATGTGTTGTCACTGGTCAACGTTCCCGCCGAACTGAAACCGGTACTTTTCCGGTCAAACCCGAGTCCCCGCTCAGGATTGGCCGGCTGCGGGGCAGTAAAGGCTCGAATAACAGCATCGCTCAGGTACCTGCGTCCGCCATACGTTCCCCCGTTCAGGAGCATCTGTGCGTATACCGCCAGGTCGGTACCGTTGGAAAAAAGACCGGCATGCCCCGCCACTCCGTCCATAAAATAGGCCCGCTCGTCATGAACCCGGGCCCGGACGGTCTCTTTTCGAAAGACGGTGTCGATCTCCGTGGGAGGAATACGGTTGCTGATCCACTCTCCCTTTGCCAGGGGATTAAAGTAGGTGGAGTTCATCCCCATCGTGTAAAACATCTCCTGACGGATGAAGCGGTCGATCCGCCGGCCGGAGACTTTTTCTGCTATTTCGGCAAGCAGGATGAATCCCAGGTCGCTGTATTCGTACCTGCTTCCCGGCGAATAGATGAGAGGTTCATCCCTGACAGCCTGGATCAGTTGACTGCGTTCTTTCAGGGAATCGACATACACTCGAAACGGGGGCAGTCCCGAGTTGTGAGACAGCAGATGGCGAATCGTGATATTCTTTTTAGGTCCCGTATTGAATTCGGGAATATATTCGGCCACCCGGTCGTCAAGTTTCAATTTTCCGGTATCGACCAGTCGCATTACCGCTGTTGTGGTGGCAACTACCTTGGTCAGGGACGCCAGGTCATAGATGTCGGTGGCATTTACGGGGTTCAGCTTGTCATAGGTGTGATACCCGTATCCCTTCTGGTAGGCGATAATCCCGTCTTTAAGCACGGTTACCGTGCCGCCGGGAAAGGTAGAATCGAAAACAGCCTCCTGCATGATATGATCGATGCGGCGCAGGGAATCCTTGGCAAAACCGGCGGTCCCCGGCTGATCTTTTCGGATAGTGGTTTGTGGAATTTCGATGCCCTGACCGATGACCGAATACCCCGGGATATCGATCGGCATCTTCCCGGTAACAGGGGAGGCCCCGAACAGGGCCGGTACAGTGTTTCGCACCTGTGCGTTTCGAGCCGACCACGCCATCACTTGTGCATCGGTTTGGGAAAGGTCTCGAACAATGTACGGATTCCCGAACGCCACCAGCAGGGAGGGTTTGTTCCCGGCCGCCAGCTGTTTTAAAAAATCGAACTGTTCGGAAGAGAGCTGCATGGGCTGGGCGGAACGCACGTAGATAAATGAGCCCAGGATGATGAGATCAGCATTTCGGGCATCGTTCATGATCTCCTTTTTCTCTTCCTCGTTTGTTCGCCGGTCGTATACATGAAACTTGACGTTTGGATGATAGGTTTTGAGTTGCTCGGCAAAATAGGTGCCGGTCTCTCCCGAGATGTCGTCGGCGATAGAGATCGCCAGCACGTTCGGGTATTTGTAGGGGCGCAGGGGCAGCAGATCCTGCTCGTTTTTAATGACTGTGATCGACTTGCGGGCGATCTCATCCGCGATCAGCTGGTGCTCCGTAGTATGAATCTCCTTGTCGAGGCTGTCGATGTCAATAGTCCGGCTTTTAAAAAGTCCGTATTCCTTTTTCCATTCAAGCAGTTTTCGCACCGAACGGTCAATACGCTGCTCGGTGATACTTCCCCGGCGGACCGCCTGCTCTATTTCGTTGATTGCCGTCAGTTCATCGGGACTCAGCAGCATCAGGTCGGCCCCGGCGTGAAGGGCTTTGACAACAGTTTCGCCGGGAGAATACCGGGAAGAGATCCCGCGCATTTCCAGCCCGTCGGTGACCACAATGCCGTTAAAATTCAGTGAATCCAGCAAAATACGATCCAGCACCTGTTCATCCAGCGTGCCGGGGGTACCGTTGGAGTTGCCTATTTTTGGAAAAGCGATATGAGCACTCATGATGCTCGAAACTCCATGGTCGATGGCTGCCTTGAACGGGAGCAGCTCCAGGGTGTCCAGCCTGGAATAGGAGTGTGGTATGACCGGCAGGGAGAGGTGAGAGTCGACGTCGGTATCCCCGTGACCCGGAAAATGTTTGGCTGTGGCCACGACGCCTTCCGAGTGTACCCCGTCAATAAAGGCGTTACCAAAGGTAGCCACGGTTTGTGGATCACCTGAAAAAGAGCGCACGTTAATGACCGGGTTTTCCGGGTTATTATTTACATCGAGGACGGGAGCAAAGATCTGATGTACGCCCAGCGCCTTGGCCTCACGCGCAGTAATCTTTCCGGCCCAGTAGGCGTATTCCGGGTTCTGCGTGGCGGCAATTCCCATTGCGGGGGTCAGGTATGTCGAGCGGCGGACCCGCATCGCCGCCCCAAACTCCATATCCTGGGTTATCCAGAGGGGGAGTCTGCTGGCCCGCTGCAGTTTGTTGTGAAGCACGGCTTGTCCGTAAATATTACCGCTGTTGAAGATGATTCCGCCCACCTGGTATTTCCGAATCTTCTGTACAAGCTCATAATAGGTGTCACTGTCCTCATTGACAAAGTACCCGTTGGCGTGGGTAACAAAAAGCTGACCGATCTTCTCGCGCAAGGTCATTTCTTCCATCAGCGAATCGATGGTTACGGGACCGGAGACCAGGGATATTTCAGGTTTCGGTTTTCCGTCACCCTCTCCGTGGAGCTGCTGTTCCAGCACGCTTGGTTGCTCCATCGCCCCGGGTTGATCTGGCTGATTAACAGAGGGAGTCTCCCGGGTGGTGCGGCAGCTGACCAGCAATACCAGTACAGATAGGGAAAGGACTGTTATACGGGTGCTCCAATTTGATCCAACATTCATCAGTAACTTTTTTTCCAAATTTCCAATACGGTTAAGCCGGATCGACCCTCTTGCTGTAGCCTGCCGGTCCTCACTGCCTCTGACTGATATTGGCTGACAGTGGAACTACAAAGCGTCGAATACATGAGGTTTCGGTCCGGTTAAATTTTTGTTTACACAATTCCTGCGGTAGTGCTGAAAAGATCAATACTTTATACAGGTCTTTAACCATGAGCTACCAGCTCTTTGATGCGTAACATACGGCAAAGAGTTCAACTCTTGCAACGCTTGTCGGCCATGTTGATTATGGGGCTTCGGCCGGTAGTAGCCGCATGGTGCGGTAGACAGTCTCCTCAAAGAGGGTACTGTCCTGGTAAAGATATTTGTACTGGCCGTTGAGCCAGCTTTCCGTTTGATCTCCGTAATATTCCGATAGCATCAGCCCCGACTGGCCGGTAGGTGTTATCGAGAGCGTTCTGCTCATATTCGACAGGTCCACAACCCGGCGGATGGAGGGGCCGACAACCATCTCATAGGGATCGCTCCAAAGGTAGGACCCCTTGTTGATGCTCATTTTGTGTCCCCGTGCCGCATAGGGTCCTTTGTTCATCAGGTTCCGGACGATGAGCTTCAGCGCGCTGTTGGCATCCGGCTGTTCGGCCGCCTGACCAAAAAGCTGGGGTTTAAGTGTAACGGTATGGATATTTTCCCACCGCCACTCGTACGGCTCTTCGCCGAGCTCCGATTCCAGGTAATCCGTCGTCTCCCGCATCGTGTTTACAATCAGGTCTTCCCGCGTTTCAATGGTGTCGGTGTTAACATTATCGAAGAACGAGCTGTTTTGCCTGAGGGAACGAAACAGGATACGCGCGGGCAGCCCCGAAAAGCGGATGTAGTTGTTGTAGCCGGCTTCTCCCATCTCATCCTTAAACACATTTTCGTTGAGCCGAAGCATAAAGACATCGAGAATAGAAGCAGCCGTTTCGTTGGGTTCATACTGGAAATCCCAGTTTTCCAGGTAAGATATCACCGTATCGAAATCCTGGTCGGCATTTTGCAGTACGGGCAAGATCATGTTGGTGATCTGTTGGGCATAAATAGAGTAGGTGTCGAGCTGCATGGCCTGGAAAATTTGGGGCGAAAGGCGCTCATTTTGTGTCAAATACTGGCGGATTCGTTCATACCGGGCGTCGGGTTCCCAGTATATGGAGATATACCGCTCAGCTTCGCGAAGCTGTACAGGATTGTTGGCATTGGCAACCCAGCCAGACTCCGGGTTTACGGTTCGGGGCATCTCTTCGAACGGCACGTAGCCCTGCCAGTCATTTTCCGGCTTCCAGCCTTCGCGCAGTAATACCGGGTTACCACTGCGGACCGGGAGTCCGCCGAGGCTGTACATCGCGATATTTCCGTCCCTGTCGGCGTAGATAATATTCTGACCCGGAACCTTGAAATAGGGAAGATGCCGCTGAAACTCTTTGAATGACTGCGCCCAGTTGATGCCCAGCAGCGCATCCACCTCGTGGCTGACCTGCAGGGCCGTCCATTTCATGGAAATCACCTGCTCGCCAATGATCTGCTGGCCGGGATAGATTTCTGATATCACCGGTCCGTGTTTGGTCAAACGGCGGGTTAAGGTGGTATCATTGCTGTTTCGAACTTTTATCAGTTCACGTTGAATCTCAAATTCACGGTAGACCGGCTGACCGTCAAGCGAATCCACCAGGTACTGGTTTTCATCGTTGGGATTGACTTTTTCCAGGAAAAAATCGGTGTCATCCAGCATCACATTGGTGAGCGACCATCCCATAAAATCGTTTTGTCCCAGCACCAGGATCGGAGCCCCGGCCAGGGTGGCCCCGGAGAGATTCCGGCCGTTGAGATTGAGGTGCACCTCATACCATTTGCCGGGCATGCTGAGTCCCAGGTGGGGATCGCCCGCCAGCAGGGGATAGCCGGTCTCCGTCTTTTCGGAACTGACGGCCCAGGCATTACTGCCGGGACTGAATCCCTCCGATTTCAAAACCCGGCGAAGCGCAAGATCCCCCTCCAGCAACGCGAGCATCTTGTCGGAAGTGAGAGAGGCGGGAACTGAGGGCTTTTTGGCAGCTGTAAATTCATTGCTGGGCATCAATTCCCTGAACTGTGCCGGTTCCAGGTGCTTGCTGAGATAGGCCAGCGACAGCTCGTTCTTCCACGCAATATTCAGCTCCCAGGCTATCAGTCGTGCCAGTGCCAGCGAGTGGGTAACCGTCCACGGTATTGGTTCCATGTCGACCAGTGCGAACTCTAGCGGGAGTTGGTTCGGATGGGTTTTGACATATTGATTGACACCGTCGGTATATGACTGCAGGATCCGGCGGGTAGAGTCCGGCAGCTGTTGCTCGATTTTTTGGGCAATCTTCCAAAAGCCCAGCGTACGCTGAAAGAGGTCGGCCTCCACCAGGTCTTCCCCCAGGAACTCTGCCAGGCGACCCTCGGAAGCCATCTGCGTGAGGGTCATTTGCCAGAGACGGTCCTGGGCATGCACATAGCCCAGACTGTAGTAGAGGTCGTTGCGCGTGTCGGCATAAATATGGGGAACCCCGTAGTTGTCCCAGTGGATCTGAACCTCGCGGTCCAGTCCCTCCAGCGTATGGGTGGCCTGGTAGTCGGGCAGCGTCCGGTAGAACGTCCAGTAGATCCCCAGTCCCGTTATCCCGATTAACACGATCAGAATGAGCAGAAGAATTTTCAGAAAATTATTCATGGAAAAATTCGACGATAAAAATTTGTGGAAGAGAGCTTTGCAAAGTCCTCTGGAAATGTACGAAACAAAACTGTTTGATCAATGATCATGTGATATGCAACGCATTCCCAAAAAGGAGTAGATTGAGAAAGAACGGTTGCTACTCAATGTCGCATATAGCGGGTAGATATGTTAGTTTACAAAAGGGTAAATGATTCTTTCAGCCAATAAAGGAGAACCACTAATCAATAACAAGCGATGGAGATTAAGAAAGCAGCAGTTGTGGGCGGCGGAACGATGGGGAATGGTATTGCTCATGTATTTGCGATGAATGGGATCCCTGTTCACCTGGTGGAAACCTCCCGGGAGCTGGCCGAAAACGCCGTGGCAACCATTGAATATAACCTTGAACGGATGGTTGACAAAGGCAAGATCGATCCCGAAAAAAAGCTGGAGACGCTCAATGGCATCAAAACATTCACCGATCTCGCCAAAGGGGTAGAGCAGGTGAACCTGGTCGTGGAAGCGGTACCTGAGAATTTCCAACTGAAGAAGCAGGTATTTGCCGAAGTGGATGCTGCCACCGGTGAGGATGCCATTTTGGCCTCCAATACCTCATCCATTTCCATCACCCGGCTGGCGGCGACGATCCGCCGGCCAGACCGCTTCATCGGGATGCATTTTTTTAACCCGGTACCCATCATGACACTCATTGAGGTGGTCAGGGGACTTGAAACCAGCCAGGCTACCTATGATTCGGTAGAACGCATCGCCAGGGCGATCGACAAAACGCCGGTAGAAGCGAAGGATTCACCTGGATTTGTCTCAAACCGCGTACTGATGCCGATGATCAATGAAGCGATCTTCTGCGTGTATGAGGGCGTGGCCGATCCCGAAGATGTGGATGCGGTCATGAAGCTGGGAATGAACCACCCGATGGGCCCGCTGCGCCTGGCTGATTTTATCGGTCTTGATGTCTGCCTGGACATCATGGAGGTGCTTTACGAGGGATTTAAAGATCCCAAATACCGGCCATGCCCGCTGCTGGTGAAGATGGTGGATGCGGGCAGGCTCGGCGACAAAACGGGCGAAGGATTCTACCGGCACGATTGAAGTCTTCTTCAAAGATAGTCTCCGTCTTCTCAGTTCGTTTTCCCGATGGTATACTGGATTGTGACCGACGCCTCTAATATCACCGTCTGCTCGTACTGCATCAGGCTGGGACTGTCGGCGGCTTTCATGGCCATCGATTCCATCCGCTGGCCGGGATAGTACTGGCTCTCGTGGTAGTTGATGGATTTAATATCCCCGAGTACAACACCGGCTTCTTCGGCGATGATATCCACTTTGTTTTGAGCTTTGCGCATCGCCTGCCGAAGGGCCTCATCTTCTCCTTGCTGCTGGTCGGAGGAGAGAAAATTCCCGCTAAACTGGTCAAAACTGTGTTCAATAAGGGTTACCTGGATCTGCTCATATATTTCAAAATCCCTTAGAGCCAGGCTAACCTGCTGCTTGGTTTGGAAAATTTCTTTTCGCTCACGTTCTCCCCCGGGAACATACTCATCAGTATACCTTTTCTGGATCGAAATCGGCTGAAAACGGATCTGATCCTCGTTTACCTCATATCGGTCCAACAGGTCCACGAGCACTTTTTCGCGCTCTTTGTGTAGCTCATAAGCTTTTTGGGGCGTATCGGCTTCGGCATTAAGATTGATATTGAACTGGATGATATCGGCCGGGAGCTCTACTTCGCCACTTGCGGTTACCGAGATGATATTATCTTGAGGCTGTTGCGCCGGGGCGGGGGGGACAATAAAGTAAAAACTTAACAGGATCAGGAGGTAACGCATATCAATGGGTTTAGATGATTAGGGTTTGTAATCTAACGGGTTGCCGTCAAAATATAGTTTAAGGGAAAGAGAATTTCCTGACGCAGTGTTCGCCGTTAATATTTTTTTAACCGTGTTACTGGTTCCACTCCAACACACAATTGATGGGGTACTGACAATGTGAACAGGTAATAAGAGGGAAAAGAAAGCTCATCGTGTTTCCTGCTGGTTGCGATTAATTTTAACAGCCGGTTAATTTCCGTTTAAAACGATCGGTTTGTTCAACATCTTCGCCAGGTCAAAGAATGGTTTTCAGCTGGTCCCGCGAAATATTTCCCCCGCAGATAATGATGACGGTGGTTTTTCCCCGGAATAGTTCAATTTTCTTTAAAAAACCGGCTACCGCCACTGCCGCGGCTCCTTCCACAAGTTTGCCATGCTTTTCTATCATCATTCTGATTGCATCCTCGATCTCCTGTTCCGAGACCAGGATAAACTGGTCGACCAACTGCCGGCAAAGAGCGAATGTCATGGAATCGCGTTCAAATCCGCCGGCCGAGCCATCCGACAGCGTGGGGCTGGATGTCACCTCCTGATAGCGGCCGGCACGGACCGAGACTGCCATTTCCGGAGAGTTCTCCGGCTGGCATCCGATGATTTGGGTTCCCGGGAGATGCCTGGCAAAATAGCTCGCAACTCCTGAAATGAGTCCGCCGCCCCCGACTGTCGCCAACAGGTTGTCGATACCCTGTATATCCTCGAAAATTTCGATGCCGATCGTTCCCTGTCCACCGATCACCTGCCTGTCATTATAAGGCGATATATATGTCCACTGGTCCTGTTTTTCTGCCAGCTTTTTGGCATGCATCTCCGTTTTATAGGGATCATCACCATAATATTCGATATCTGCCCCGTAAGCCGCTATTTTTTCCACCTTTGCATTAACAGCAGTTTCCGGCAGGTAGACGCGGCCTTCGAGTCCGAGCAGCTCCAGGGACCGGGCAAATCCCAGGCCGTGATTGCCGGTGGAGGCGGTTACCGGGTAAAATGGCTGTCCTCTCTCTTGCAGCCACATCAGCTTGTTGAGGCTGCCCCGCGCCTTGAAGGACCCGGTGTACTGCTCGTTTTCCAGCTTGAGATACACTTCCCCATCGGCCAGTGACCCGAGCCAGCGAGACCGAATCAACGGGGTATGAAGAATATGGCTCCGTATCCGCTTGTTTGCAGCCTCGATTTCATTATAGATCTCCATCTGTTTGACCGTTTCGTTGAAACAGGCGTTTTATACCGGAGCTGCCGGCTGCTCTCCACAAGAAACGCATCCCCACTTCATGCACGAGGTATTGTAAACGACTTGTTAACCCGGGCGGGTCTGTACGCGGTTACCGCACGGCATTAATCGATTCCTCCAGTTTTTCGATGTAGATATCGATCTCTTCAGCCGTAATGATGATGGGCGGGATGATACGAATCACATTGCCCTTGGTACAGTTGGTGATAATGCCGCGCTTCAGCATTTCGGTAACGATATCTCCGCAATTGAAAGAGAGCTCAACGCCGATCATCAGTCCGAGTCCACGTACATCCTTGATCGCCCCGTCGAGCTTGTCAGCCAGTTCATTCAGTTTGTCGGTAAAATAGGCTCCTTTTTCGGCGGCCTGCTTTACGATCTGCTGCTTTTCCATCTCTTCAAGCGTGGCAAGCGCCGCCGCGCAGGCCACCGGATTTCCCCCGAACGTACTGCCGTGCATGCCGGTGTCCATCGCTTCGGCCACTTCTTCGCGGGCCAGGACCGCCCCGATGGGGAACCCGTTCCCGAGCGCCTTTGCAGAGGCGACGATATCCGGCTGAACACCGAAGTTCTGGTACGAAAACCATGCGCCCGTTCGACCAACGCCGGTTTGTACCTCATCCACAATAAAGGCGGCGTTGTGTGTGCGGCAAAGCTGTTCAATAGCGCTCATAAACTCCTGGGTGGCCACGTGAAGTCCGCCGGAACCCTGGATTACTTCCAGTATTATCCCGGAGGTGTTCTCGTCGAACGCCGCTTCCAGCGCCTCGATATCGTTGAATGGAATCTCCTTGAATCCCCCCAGCATCGGGTCAAAGCCCTCCTGGTATTTTTTCATTCCCATTGAAATGGTGGCGATGGTACGGCCGTGAAACCCGTTTTCCATCGTGATTATCTCGCCGTCTTTTCCATTTTTAGCCGCATATCTCCGGGCCAGTTTAACGGCGCCTTCCACCGCTTCGGCTCCGCTGTTGCAGAGGAATATTTTATCCATATCAAACAGCTCAGCCATCTTCTTGATGAGATCGGCCTGCTGTTTGTAGTAAAAAATGTTGGAGGCATGTATCAGCCGTTCAGACTGTTCCTGTATCGCCTTCACCACGCTGGGGTGGTTGTGTCCCAGGCTGTTTACCGCAATGCCGGCCAGGAAGTCGATATACTCATTTCCCTCCTCATCCCATACGCGGGTACCTTCTCCCCGTTCCATTACAATCGGGAGACGGTTGAAGACATTAAAATAATACTGTTCAGTGATTTCAGGAGTCTGTGATTCGGTCATTGTAATATTAATTTTTAGGCACTTTGTGAGCTTTCCCGCTTAAAATAAACAGTAAGAACTAAGAATCATACCCTAAATGAATTTTGATATTGAGGGACCTTTGCAGAACCTGCTATTTAGTTGGAAGGTGGTTGTACCACCTGATCTTATCAAACGGGAGTATACCCCTCAGAACGAAGAATTGAGGAAGTTGAAAATGCACTCTATTAAATTGCTACAGGGAGTGCGACTTAAGCGGTAAAATGTATATCGACAGCCTGGTGGTTCCTGCAGGGAAAAGCCCGGAAAAATAAACCTGAAAAGAGTATATCACGCAGGCAATAATGGATAAATAATTGGATGAAAGGAGGGGGGGGATATAAGGAGAAAAAACGACCCTTTTGGTATTGAAAATAGGTGTAGAGAGTAGGGTGGAATTTACTTTGGGATTAGGCAAGGGATACCTCGAGGGTACACAGTGTAAGCTGGTTCATTGGAAACACATTTCACAAAATTTTTAATGCTGGCCGCCAGGACGGAATTAGGAAATGATGGGCCCATCCATACAGAAAAGTGCAGGGATGAAGAGGTCACATTAAAGTTTTTGGGGTGATAATCTACCGGATCGGCATTTTGTCATGAGAAAAAGAAATAATAATGTAAGAAAGCTGTAGCTGATTGTCCGGCAATGAGTTGGCGTCATGAGTTACCAGCTGGGTCATATCCCTGGAAAAGAGAGTCAAAAACTCTCATTAATTGTATTGTCAAATGGGAAAATATGGATAGATATATTATATATAACTATATGCTGCACATAAGATTAATGTATTTATATATAGAAATTTTAAATATGTATGAGTAGATGTTTTGTGCGTGACTTAAATTATTTAGGCAAGAAAAATAAGTTCAAATATTTGCTGTTAACCTTTACGTTAGGGGCCAGTATAAGTGATTGTTTATCAATGGGTTATAAGCACCTCCATGATCGATATGCTTGTTTTGGCACTCAGGGAAAGTCACCTAAATAATTTAGGTGAATATGGAAAGAGTCGGAATGAGACGATTTGACAGCAATTATAATGAGTATATAAGTTCATGAGCGCCATTACTTTATAGTTTATGTATAAATTATACTTTATGTTATTTGCCGCTTTTTAGAGTCACTTACGGGATAGCTCACCGCGGAAAAGGTGAAAATAGTGCTACGGTTTGAACAATATCGAGGTATGGTGTTTGCGCTGTCAGAGGGGGGATATAAAAAGGCTGCCGAAAAGAAAACCGGCAGCCTTGCAGCAGAAATATTCAGATAAAAATGGAAGCTAGTTTAACTATATCGGAGTAGTTATCTGCTCCGCTTTTTTGGAGATCAAATCTCAGTCAACGAGCGACAATCCGATGCGCCCCCGTTCCAGGTCCAGTGATACAATTTTAAGCTCCAGGATATCGCCAACCGCTACCACATCGTGGGGATCTTCAACCTTGCGATCGGCCATTTTTGAGATGTGCAGAAGTCCATCCTGCTTGACACCGATATCGACGAAAGCCCCAAAGTCTACGACGTTGCGGACGGTTCCCTGCAGCACCTGTCCCTCACTCAGGTCTTCCATCTTCATCACATCGTCGCGCAGTACGGGCTTGGGCAGTGATTCCCGCGGATCGCGTCCCGGTTTTTGGAGGTTTTCGATAATCAATTCTAGCGTCGGAACGCCGACGCCAATCTGTTCGGCCACCTCCTCCTTATTGATATTATCGAGCTTATCGGATATAGCCTTGTGTTGCTCTTTCAAGTTGGTCAAGTTAATATCAAACAGATTGCATAATTTTTCCGTGGCCTCATAGCTTTCCGGGTGGATGGCGGTATTATCCAGCGGGTTGTCTGATTCCGGGATACGCATAAAGCCGGCCGCCTGCTGGAAGCGGAAATCGCCGACCCCACGGATTTCCCGGATCTCTTCTCGGCTGGAGAAGATGCCCTCGTTCTCCCGGTGCTGTACAATGTTTTTGGCAACGCGAGAGGTCAGCCCCGATATGTGAGAGAGCAGTGGTGCACTGGCCGTGTTCAGGTTAACGCCCACCTGGTTTACACAGCTCTCCACCACATCGTCCAGGGATTGCGCCAGCTGGTACTGGTTGACGTCGTGCTGGTAGAGGCCCACCCCGATCGATTTCGGATCTATTTTGACCAGTTCTGCCAGGGGGTCCTGCACGCGGCGGGCGATGGAGATATTCCCGCGCTGGGCCGCTTCCAGGTCGGGAAACTCTTCGGCGGCGATCCTGGAGGCCGAGTATACCGAGGCCCCGGCTTCGTTGACGATCATGTAGTTCAATTCTTCATCTGGATTTTCCTCCTTCCGTTTCTGAATGAAATCGGCGACAATCTGCTCAGTCTCACGGCTCGCGGTTCCGTTGCCGATAGCGATCAGGTTGACGCCGTACTTGTCGATCAGGCGGGAAAAGACCTCTTCGGCCTCAGCCACTTTGTTTTGTGGGGGAGTGGGATAGGTGGTGGTCCCCTCCAGGTATTTGCCGGTTTCGTCGACCACTGCAACCTTGCAGCCGGTGCGGTAGGCGGGATCGATGCCCATGACTACCTTGTGGTCGAGCGGAGGCTGCATAAGCAGGTTGGAGAGGTTGGTGGCAAAGGTTTCGATGGCGTGCTCGTCCGCTTTTTCGGTGAGCTGGTTGCGCAGCTCGCGCTCCAGGGAGGGAAACAGCAGGCGCTTGTAGGCGTCTTCCACCGCATCCTGGATGTGGGGTACGAAGATGCTCATCTCATTGTTGATGACGACATCATCGATATTTTCGAGCGTGATGTCATCCCACAGCTCAACATTCACAAACAGGATGTTTTCGCGCTGACCGCGGTTGATCGCCAAAATTTGGTACGGCTTCAGGTATTTGGCTTTTTGTGAAAACTCGTAGTAATCCTCAAAGTTGGTTCGTTCCTCGACATCGGGGTTTTTCTCTGTTTTGATGACAGCATGCTCGCGGAAAATATCGCGTAGCTTGTCACGGACTTCCGGCGATTCGTTAATCCATTCCGCCACAATATCGAGTGCGCCGTCCATCGCCTCCTCGGCCGATGTTACTTCCTGTTCCTCGTCCACAAACGTTGCGGCGTGCTCCATCGGGTCGCCCTGCACGATCTCCTGTGCCCAGATCAGTTCGGCGAGCGGTTCGAGCCCCTTCTCCTTGGCCATGTCGCCCCGGGTGCGCCGCTTGGGTTTGTACGGCAGGTACAGATCCTCAAGCGTGTTCAGGTCGGTACACGCTTTGATTTTTTCTTCGAGCTCGTCCGTCAGCTTGTCCTGGTCCTCAATTGTTTTCAGGATCGTTTGCCTGCGATCTTCCAGCGTGTGGTGGAACTCCAGCTTGTCGCGGACATTCCGAATCTGTTCCTCGTCAAGTCCGCCGGTGGCCTCCTGGCGATAGCGCGCCAAAAACGGGACAGTGGCCCCGTCAGATAAAAACTGGGCGACGGTGCCCACCTGCTTCGGTTTGAGACTTAATTCACTGGCGATATTCTTGTGGATTTGTGCTTCGGTCATACGGGTTATTCTAAATTCTTCTAAATTCTGACTTCTGGTTTCTGAGTCCTATATTTCGCATGCTAAAATAACCACACTAATACTTTTTGCATACATGGATTTTGATTTAACAACGATGCACGAAGCGGCGATCGAGATTGCCCGGAAAGGGGGCGACCACAGCTTGACCTACTTTCGGGACACCGTGGAAGTGGAGTACAAAAAAGACGCCTCTCCGGTGACTGTAGCCGACCGGGAGACGGAAGAACTGATGCGGGATGAGATTCAGCGTCAATTCCCGGGGCAGGGGATTGTCGGTGAAGAGTTTGAGAACAGCAACCCCGGGAGCGATATTCAGTGGATCCTGGATCCGATTGATGGAACGCTGTCATTTATTCACGGGGTTCCCTTTTATACTACGCTTGTAGGAGTAACGTACAAGGGAGATCCCAAAATAGGCGTCATCTATGCACCTGCGCTGGATGAACTCTGTGAAGGAGCCGAGGGGAGAGGGACCAGGCTGAACGGGAAACCCTGCTTTGTGCGCTCTAACAAAAACCTGGCTGAAGCCAGTTTTTTGTCAACCGATGTGACCACACCCGCTGAGCATGGCTACCGTGAACCGTTTTCGGAACTTCTGGCCTCAACCCGTGTACACCGAACGTGGGGAGATGCCTACGGTCACATGATGGTAGCGACCGGTCGGGCGGACCTGATGTTCGACCCGGTACTGAATATTTGGGATGCGGCCCCGTTATTAACGGTGGTTCGCGAGGCCGGCGGTATTTTTAGCGATACGGCGGGCCGTGAGACGATCGAAACCGGCAACGGCTTTTCTTGCAGCAAGGCCCTTTATCCTTCAGTGATTGAAATTTTTAAAAAATATTCCAACAAATAATATATGCGTTCTGATAAAATTCGAATGTTCTGCCTGTTAACATGGGCTGCTCTCTCATTTACTTTTCTTTCCGTCAACGCGCAGTCGCCGTCGTTCGACTACCTGCGCCATCCCAAACTTGATTTCAGTTTTAATCACCTGGCACTGGAATTAAATATTGATCCGGAAGAAAAGCTGCTGGTGGGGCAGGCTACCTACGAAATTGAAGCCAATATCGGGGGTGTTGATTCTTTGGTACTGAACGCCGCCCACATGGATATCCGGGCCGTCTTGGCAGATGGCAAAGAGGTGCCATACCGGCTGGGTAACGATTCCCTGTTTGTAGCGCTGGGAGAGACCACTGAGCCAGGCAGCCGCTATTCAGTTGAGATTTTATATGAAACCTCTCCCAAATTTGGAGTCCATTTCGAACCCGATGGTAGCGTGTGGTCCTCCTCGCTGCCGTTGACCACGCGACACTGGCTGCCGGTAGCCGATCATCCGCGCGTTACCTTTACCACGGATATCACCCTGGCTGTGCCGGGCAACTTTACGGCCCTGGCGCCTGGCAGAACCGGTACTGAAGCGATCACCTCGGTTGAGGAAAAACAGGTGCAGTGGCAGAGCCGCCGGCCTGTTCCGGCTTCTGCTCTTTGGTTCGCCACCGGCCCGTTTACAACTGCAGAAACATCATTTGGAATCAAGCAGATTCGGGTTTCGGGAGATACCGTCGTGATGGACCGATCCGGCAAAAAGCTCCTTGAGTCGGCATACCAAATCCTGGATCGTACCGAAAAAGCGTTGGGCGTTGAGTATCCCTTCGAAACTCTCAATATCATGTTGATGGATGACCATCGCTGGGAGAGCAAACCATATGCGGCGGGAGCCGTCTTCCTTTTTGCCAACAGGGGCGGCCTGCAGGCGCAGCTCCGGCGCGGCATCCTCGCGCAGTGGTACGGCGTGCACCAGCGAGAGGAACAGTGGTCGGATGCGGAAGCGATGAACCTGTACCAAACGGTGTTGAACCAACAGCTGGCGGAGGGGACCGCCTCGATTGCAGACCAGGCAAATCCGGCCGCCTCGATAAATCCCTATCACGCATTTAGTGTAAAACGCTGGAACCGGTGGCAACAGTTCTACCAGCAGTGGGAAAATACTACATGGAAACAGGTCGTTGAGCAAAGCCTGGACAGCGAGCCGGCAAGTGGAGGCGGAGTTAAAACCTGGAATGATTATGCGGACAGCTGGTATCAACAAAGCGGGCAGCCCTGGTTTAGTCCACCACAGTTGATCGTAAACCAGGAAACCGGCGAACAGGATTCAATTATTTATCGGGTTGACTACCAGTATGATGAAACCAGCGGGGAACTGGTCCTGAATTTTGAGGCGCAGGACTCCGTGGTAAGTGAACTGATCACGCTTCCCCTGGTGGAACACACCATGCAGGGCGCCGATACCCTCGAGGTCACATTCACCGGCAAGAGTGATTCCATCATGTTAAACCTGGATCCACTGGTCTCCTATGTCACCATCGATGGGTCCGCCCGGGAAGATATTACACTCATCGAATATAAGCCGATACCATTTGTGCTGAGCCAGCTCCGAAATGCCGAGTCGTCTGACGAAAAAGTGGCTGCGGCGCACCAGTTGGCGAATCATTCGGATAATCCGGACCTGCAACTCGCTATTAACGATCTGCTTGAGCAAGAGCAGCCCCCAACGGTCAAAGCCGCCCTGCTCTACTCGATGGGAGAGATAACGAAGGGAGCGACCGGAACAGAACAGCAATTTATTGAGGCTCTGAACGAAGATCATGCAGCTGTTCAGGAAGCGGCAATCCGAGCCCTGCGATACTACCAGGGGAACGACCAGGTGATCCAAACTATCCAGCGCACAGCGCTCCAAAGCGACTCGGTATCCCTGTTCAGGCAGGCAACGAATAGCTTGTTTGCTGTTGTAGACTCTTCCGATACCTCAACACTGAACAGGTTTTCGCAGCAGGTAATGAGTGAAGACAGTACTGGCAACAGGGCTGTTTTTGTGTTCCGGAAACTGGCCCGGCAGGAGTTGGCCGATTCTGAAGTATTGGTTAAAAACCTGGTTCTGTTGACCGGCCACAATTATGATTTTCCGGTTCGGGCCGCGGCACTTGAGATATTAAAAAAGGTGGATACCAGTGAGAATGAGTGGAGCAGCCGTATTGAAACAATGCTTGCTGACAGTGATCCACGTATTCGATTTTTAGCCGTACGTGCTGCCGCCGACCTTGAATTCATAGATGCGGAGAATATATTGGGAGAGCGCTTGCTGGATGAGTATGACGGCCGCGTTTTTTATGAAATGCAGAAGATCGCTGGCGGACGTTGAGCACTTAAACAGCTGGCCATATGCTCACGCCCTGATCCACTTCATTAGCTCTTTAAAGCTGGCGCTTTTGCCGTAATTCAGAATACCCACACTGTAAATTTTGGCGCTGAGCCACAACAAACCCCAAAAGGTGGCGAGCATCAAGATAATTGAAAGGCCGATGTGCCAAAAAGGGACGTCGGTAATGGCGACCCGGGTAATCATTATAATCGGGGTGAAGAAGGGGATGAGTGAGCTGATAACCGACAGGCCGCTGTCGGGGGCTTCCATCACCCTGAACAACAGAAAGTAGGCGATGAAGATCGGCACCATTACCGGGAACATAAACTGCTGCGTATCGGTCTCCGAGTCGGCCGCCGAACCGATGGCGGCAAACAGGGTGCTGTAGATAAGGTAACCCAGGATCAGGAATACAAAGAAGAGGACGATCAGCGACGGCTCAATAGCCGGCACCTCAAAGAGAGAAGGGTCTGGGGCCGGCCCGGCTCCACCGGCTGCTTCCAGGTTTTCTGTCTGGGTCTGCATAAACATGCCGGCCACAGGTCCAGCAATCGAAGCCAGTCCCAGGCCTGCTGCAATCCATATTGCCACCTGGGTGACAGCCAGCGCGCCGACGCCCACAATTTTTCCGCACAGAAGCTCAATCGGTTTTACCGAAGAGGTTATGATCTCAATAATGCGGCTGGTCTTTTCTTCAATAACGCTCCGGGTCAAAAGTCCGCCGTACCCGGTAACGATACCAAAGATCAGCAGCCCCATAGCCATTCCGATACCGGTCAGCAGCCCGATATTGTCGTCCGTTTCAACGCCCTCCTCCGTTAGCCTGCGGCTCTGCAGGCCCGGCCGACTCTCATAAATCTTTTTCACCTCGTCAGAGACGTTGGCGCGTTCCAGCCGCTCCTGTCGGATCACCTCCCGCACATCGTCCCGCAGGTTCCCTAAAAACTGGAGCCCGCCGCTGCCGCCGTATACAAGCTCGGCGTTTTTGTCAGATTCAATATGTTCTTCACTGAAGACGATAAACCCATCAATTTGTTCACGTACCACGCGCGACCGGAGTGTGTCAATGGGAACAGAGCTCGCATCCTCATACCGTTCCTCATTCAGCTCCAAAAGGCGGGGAAGCAGCACTTCCGTGCGATCCACGATGGCGATGGTGTGCTCCGACTCGGTATCCCACACGGCGATGGCCACGGCGATCCCGATGAATGCGACCATTCCCAGTGGAATCAGGATTGTGGTCAGGATAAACGCTTTGCTTTTTACGCGGGTGATATATTCCCGCTTAAGCACCAGTAAAATTTGACGAAAATCCATAGCTGTTAATGTAAATCCTGCGGGTTGATATTATCTTCACCTACGGTGGAAATAAAAATTTCGTTCAGCGAGGGTTCCACGCGTTCAAACTTGTAGATTTCGGCATGCTCCATGGCGATCTCAAGAATGTGCCGGGTGTCCTGGCCATCCAGCACGCGTATTTCAGCAAAGTTGGTCGAACGGTTATTGATGCGCACGTCGTCAAGGGTATCGAGGAAGGAGGGGTCACCCCGGAATTCAAGATTGACGGTGTTTCTGCCATACGAGGCTTTGATCTCGCGGAGGTCTCCCTTCAGGACCGCCCGGCCCTTGTTAAACATGCAGATCTCGTCGCACATCTGTTCCACCTGCTCCATGCGGTGGGTCGAGAACAGGATCGTCTTCCCTTTGTCTCGCAGTTCAATGACGATCTCTTTCAGCATCTCGCTGTTGATGGGATCGAGTCCGCTGAAGGGCTCGTCGAAAATATAGATATCGGGATCGTGCGCTATGGTGGCGATAAACTGGATTTTCTGTGACATCCCCTTGGAAAGCTCACCGACCTCCTTGTTATACCAGTCTTCGGCCTCAAACCGTTCCAGCCAGTATTTGATCGCCTGCCGGGCCTGCCCGCGCGACAACCCCTTGAGTTGTGCCAGGTAGAGTAGCTGTTCGCCCACTTTCATCTTTTTGTAGAGACCCCGCTCCTCCGGCATGTAGCCGATCAACTTCTGGGTTTGCGGACTCACCTCCCGGTCGTTGATTTTTATCGATCCGCTGTCAGGGATCAGGATATGGTTGATCATCCGTATGCAGGTCGTCTTTCCGGCCCCGTTGGGGCCCAGGAGTCCGAAGATGCGCCCCTGGTGAACCTCGAAGGAGACATTCTCAACGGCGGTTGTGTTCCCGAATGACTTGGTTACGTTTTCGACATCTATTATGGCCATCGCTGTGCATTTTGTGCATGAATTCCCCGGTGAACATAATATTCTGAAAGTTTATAAGAAAGATTTTGACTGGCATTTAAAGATTTGATTACTTGATGAGCGAGTGATGGGTACCGTTTCAACTGAAAGAATAATCTACTATCGGGATAAGTGATATGAATATTATCCACCTTAGTGCGGAGTGTTATCCAGTGGCAAAAGCGGGGGGGCTGGCAGATGTGGTTGGCTCGCTGCCCAAATACATGAAAAAGATGGGGGTGGAGGCCA
Source organism: Halalkalibaculum sp. DA384 (assembly GCF_043951955.1). Classification (NCBI taxonomy): domain Bacteria; kingdom Pseudomonadati; phylum Balneolota; class Balneolia; order Balneolales; family Balneolaceae; genus Halalkalibaculum; species Halalkalibaculum sp. DA384. The sequence continues at coordinate 66,015 of NZ_JBINJE010000016.1, forward strand.
AGGTTGTCATGCCCAGGTACGCAACCGACTGGATTCATGAGCATCAATTTGAAACTGTGTTTGAGGGAGATACCCCTCTAGGGGCAGGGCAGTTTCACTATAAAATTCAACGGGAAAAAAAGAACACGCTTGGCTTTCCGCTGTACCTGGTGGATATCCCTGAGCGGTTTGACCGCCCCGGCATTTATATCGATCCATACAGCGGCCACGGATACTGGGATGAGCTCGAGCGCTATATGAGTTTTCAACTGGCTGCGCTCGACTGGATCCACTACAGCGACGAAGATCCCGACCTGTTGCACTGCCATGACCATCACACCGCGCTGGTTCCCTTCATTATCACGCGCTGCCACCGGTATCGGGGCATGGAAGATATTCCCACCGTGTTGACGGTGCATAATGCGGAATACCAGGGCGTATACGACCGCGGCGCGTTTTCACTACTTCCCTCGTTCAACTACTCGGAAGTGGGACTGTTGGACTGGGACGGAAAATTCAACTGCCTGGCTGCGGGGCTGAAATGCTGCTGGAAGATTACGACTGTTTCTCCCAGCTACATGGAGGAGCTGAGTCAGGACGGGGATTTAAGCCTTCTCTATCACAGCGAGCGCCACAAGTCGGTCGGCATTCTGAACGGCATCGATACCGATGTGTGGAATCCCAAAACGGATCCCTACCTGGAAAAAAATTATACGCTCAAGACCCACCGAAAAAGCAAGCTGAAGAACAAAAAGGCGCTTTGCGACCAATTTGACCTGAATCCGGACTATCCGCTCATTTCGTATATTGGTCGTTTGGCGCACGAAAAAGGAGCCGACCTGCTGCCCGACCTGTTTAGCCATTTCCTGGCAAGCGAGCAGAGTGTCAACTTCATGCTGCTGGGTACGGGAGATCGGTACCTCCATGAACGTTTTAACCAGCTAAACAGCCGTTTTGTAGGCTTTTTTGATGCCGCGCTCGATTACAATGAAGCACTCGCGCACCTGATCTACGCGGCGAGTGACTTTATTATCATGCCCTCCCGGGTGGAGCCGTGCGGGCTGAACCAGATGTACTCCATGCGATATGGAACGGTACCAATAGTGCGAAAAGTAGGTGGGCTTAAAGACACCGTCAAGGATATTGGTGACGAGGGGGGATACGGGATCACGTTTTACGACTTTACGCATCACGCCGCCGCCGAGGCTGTTCAGCGCGCCCTCTCGCTCTACAGCGACTCCAAAGGAATGAATGCGGTCAGAAAGACCATTATGAAATTAGACTTTTCTTGGGAAAACTCTGCAAACAAATACCTTGAACTTTACAGGGAGCTGATCAATGACTAGAACATATAGTAAATTCAATAAACATCGACCGGTAATTTCAGTAATTCTTGGTGGGGGACAGGGGACCCGCCTGTATCCACTTACTAAAATGAGATCGAAGCCGGCCGTCCCGATCGCCGGAAAGTACCGATTGGTGGATATTCCAATCTCAAACTGTCTGAATTCGGGATTTCGACGAATTTATGTGTTAACTCAGTTCAATTCAGCTTCGCTGAATCGCCATATCAAGAACACCTACAATTTTGATGTGTTCAGCAGTGGATTTGTCGATATCTTGGCCGCCGAGCAGACTCCCGAAAGTAAAAACTGGTATCAGGGTACGGCCGATGCGGTGCGACAGTCGCTGCACCACATGGAAAACCACCGCCATGACCACGTATTGATTCTCTCGGGCGACCAACTCTACCAGATGGACTACAGCAAGATGTTGAAGCAGCATGAAGAGACGGATGCAGACTTGACGGTGGGCACCATCCCGGTAATAGCTGAAGATGCTACCGGATTTGGTATTCTAAAGACCGATGAAAGCAAGGAGATATCCAGTTTCGTAGAAAAACCGGACCGCGATGAACTCGACCAATGGCAATCCAAAACGGATGAAAAGTTTGCAAGTGAGGGGCGCCATTATCTGGCATCGATGGGAATTTATATTTTCAAGAAAGAAGTTCTGCAGGAGCTTTTCGATGGAATGCCTGATGCCACTGATTTTGGAAAGGAGATTATACCAAAAGCTATAAACAGTGATCTGAATGTGCGCAGCTACGAGTTTGATGGTTATTGGACCGATATTGGGACGATAAAATCATTTTTCGAGGCCAATATTGAGCTGACTTCTGAACTCCCGGCATTCAACTTTTATGACAATGAAGATTTTATCTATACTCGTGCCCGCCTGCTGCCGGCCTCAAAACTCTCCGGAACTACGTTCGATCACTCCGTTCTTGCGGAGGGATGTATCATTGAAGCCAGTCGTATTGAGCGTTCTGTCATCGGTATACGCTCGCGCATAGGGCGGGGAACCAGCGTAGAACACTCCATCATCATGGGGAACGATATTTTTCAATCACAGAGAGAGATTGAAGAGGGGACGACCGAGCATCCCCCGATGGGTATCGGGCAGCGCTGCTTTATCAGTAATGCCATCATCGACAAGGATGTGCGGATAGGCAACGATGTGCGAATTGCCGGGGGCGATCACCTGGATGACGGAGATTACGGCAACTACCACGTGGTGGATGGCATCGTCATCATACCGAAAGAAGCCGTAATTCCTGACGGCACCAAAATCTGAATTTGCACCTTGTCGGAACTCAACACTGAAAATGCCGGGTCGTGAGATTCGGCATTTTCTGGTTTGGTGAGGTGAAATTTATTCTGAATCGCCGGTTGTCCCGCGGATCTGCATGTGGCGGTGGCGTTTTATAAAGCCTCGGTTATGGTGAACTCGGTAGGAAGAATTGTGCGGGCCCGGAAACACGGGCGGAGAGAGGAGCAGGCGGCAGAACCATTTTCCCCACTTTGATTCCACCGCTACTTGGCTTAAATTCCCACCGAATATAAATAACGGTGAATCGCTCTTGCGTTAATCCAACAGGACGTTGCAAAACCGTTGGTTTGCCCAATCCCGGTATGGTTGCGAATTCAAAAACCACATCTGCATAAGATAAACTGCGGTTTTGAATTCGCCCAGCTGGACAAAACTGCTGGTTTTCCAATGCCCTCTCCAGAGCGATTCCCGGGCGCGTGGCCACCTCCCGGAACATCGGTAATACTTAACCCTAGTTTGGATCTCCATGATTGTCGATCTTCTCAAACCCGAGTTCGATGAACTGATCAAAAATAAAGATTGGGTCGCGCTGAAGGACATTCTGAACGATGTGCCGGCGGTGGACGTGGCGGAGCTGCTGGAAGAGCTGGAAGCCCAGGTGGCAATTGTCATCTTCCGGCTGCTTAAAAAACAGAAAGCCGCGGATGTATTTACCTATCTCAGCTCACAGAAGGGAGTGGAGCTGCTCGAAGTGTTTACCGCCCAGCAGCTCAGCGAGGTGATGTCGAACCTGGAGCCGGATGAGCGCGTGGCCCTGATGGAGGAGCTGCCCGGTCACCTCACCCAGCGGATGATGAACTCCATGAAGACCGACGATCGCAAGCTGGTGCAGAAGCTGCTCGGCTACCCCGAGGAGAGCGTGGGACGGCTGATGACCCCGCGGTACGTCAAAGTGCGCAGAGACTGGACCATCCGGCAGAGCCTGGAGCATATCCGCAAGTACGGGCACAGCGCCGAAACGGTGAACGTGATCTACGTGGTGGATGAGCACGAGCACCTGATCGACGATCTCCGCCTCAACCAGCTGATTCTGGCCGATCCGGAGGCCACGATAGCATCGCTGATGGATGAGTCGTTTGAAGCGCTTTCGGCCTTTGAAGACCAGGAGGACGCGGTAAAAATGCTCAGCAAGTACGATCGCGTGGCGATGCCGGTGGTCGACTCCGACGGCATCCTGGTGGGTATCGTAACCGTGGATGACGTAATCGACGTAGCCGAGGAGGAGACGACCGAGGATATGCAGCTGATGGCCGGGATGGATGCGCTGGACGACTACTACTCCCAGACCTCCGTCAGCGAGATGGTAAAAAAGCGGATTGGATGGCTCGTCATCCTGTTTATGGGGCAGATGTTGACGGTTACCGCCATGGCAACCTACGAAAGTGCCCTGGCCGCGGCGGCGATGCTCTCCTTTTTTATACCCATGATTATTTCAAGCGGCGGAAACTCCGGCTCCCAGGCGGCTACTCTTATCATAAGAGCGCTTTCCACCGATGACATCAACCTGGAGGACTGGAATAAAGTACTGAAAAGGGAGTTTCTTTCCGGGGCCCTGCTGGGCGGGCTGATCGGGCTGATGGGATCTGTGGTTATCGCGGCCTGGATGATGTTCCGCGGGGAACTGTTTTCGCTCAGCCTGGTACTGCAGGCCCTGACGGTGGGGTGCAGCCTGGTGGGCGTGGTATTGTTTGGGAATTTAAGCGGATCGATGTTACCTTTTTTAATGTCGAAGATGGGACTCGATCCCGCTGTTACCTCGGCACCGTTTGTGGCTACACTTGTGGATGTCACCGGGATTATTATCTACTTTTCCATCGCTCTGCTGCTCTTGCAGGGGGTGGTATTATAATTTGCAAGATGACAAGAATTGCCCGTTTTATCGGCAATGCCCAATAGAAAATTTTAAATAATAGTGAACAGATGAAGCAATATTTAGACCTGGTCCGTAACGTGTTGGAACACGGAGTCCGTAAAGAAAATCGTACCGGCATCGACACCATTACCAGTTTTTCCGAGTTTTACAAGGTGGATCTCTCCGAGGGATTTCCGCTGCTGACCACCAAGAAAGTCTATTTTCGGTCGGTAATCCTGGAGCTGCTGTGGTACCTGCGGGGCGAAGACCATATTCGCTGGCTGCGAGATGAAAAGGACTGCCACATCTGGGATGCCTGGGCCAATGAGGACGGGCACGTGGGGCCAATCTACCCGGTGCTGTGGCGGAACTTTCCCTATTTTGAGGAGGAAGAGCTCAGTTTCGAGGGCAATGCCTCCGACATTGTCCAAACCCAGCTGATAAAGAAGGAGTTTGACCAGGTGCAGCGGGCGATCGACATGCTGAAGAGCAATCCCAACAGCCGCCGGATCGTTGTGAGCGCCTGGCATCCCGGTCTGCTGAAAAAGATGGCGCTGCCGCCCTGCCACCTGATGTATATTTTCAACGTGGCGGACGGGAAGCTGAACTGCCACCTTACGCAGCGTTCCGGTGACATTGCGCTCGGCATCCCGTTTAACCTGGCGTGCTACGCCGCGCTTACGATGGCGATTGCCAACGAAGTAGGGCTGGAGTACGGCACGTTTGCCCACACCATCGTGGATGCTCACATCTATGAAAACCATATTGACGGGCTGAAGGAGCAGCTAACCCGCGAGCCGCGGAAATTGCCCCGCCTGGAGATCGCCGACAAGCCGGTGGATGAGTTGACGTTCGAGGACTTCCAGCTTCACGGCTACAATCCGCATCCCTCCATCAAGTTTGAGGTGGCCGTATGAAGTTGGTGCTGATTGCCGCACACGATCCCAACCTGGTGATAGGCAAAGACGGGGACCTGCCGTGGCATTACCCGGAAGATATGAAGCACTTCAAGGAAACCACGATGGGGTACCCGGTGTTGATGGGACGGGGGGAGTTTGAAGAGCTCGGAGAAAAGCCGCTGCCCGGCCGCGAAAATGTAGTGCTCAGTCGCAGCAGAGATTATGATCACGTGCCTGCTTTCAACACGATTGACAAGGCACTCGAATACCTAAAAGACTTTGAGTTGGTGTATGTTATAGGGGGAGGAGAAATCTACCGGCAGACGATCGGACGGGCTGACAAATTAGTAATTACGAAGATCCACAAAGAATACGAGGGAGACACTTTTTTCCCGGAGTACCGTGATGATATAGGAACAAAATGGAGAGAAACCAACCGGGAAGAGCACGGGGAGTTTACCATCGTAGAATATGAACGTATCTGAGGTGCTCCTTGGAACGATAAACACAACCCTCCAACGAGTGTATAACGCTCCAATTTAGATCCGAACGGGTTCGTTATTTAGTTCTTTTCCTTTTTAAAATCTTCTATCACCTGCGGCATTTTCTGGGCGATGAATTTGTGGTATTCATACATCTCATGCAGCCGGTCGATCTCTTTGTGGTCGGCGTTTTCCAGGTATTCGGAGGCCAGGTCCCGCAGCGAAAACACAAATTCAAGATGATTTTCCATAACCTGCCGCCAAGCATCATCCACAAGCCTGAAATAGACCTGGCGCTCTCCCGGTTTGCGCACTTTTTCGATAAAGCCCACCTGCAGAAGCAAACGCGTCATATTACTGACCGAAGCCTTGCTGACCTGCAAATTTTCCACCAGGTCTGAAAATGACTGCTCCGGTGGTTCACAAATGATGAGCCACCCGATAATCTGGCCTGCTATTCTGGGATGGCCGTTTTCTTCAAAAATCAAGCTGAAATTTTCAGTAAACTTCAGCTTTTCTTCATTTATTTCTTGGTCTGTATCTTCCATGTATTAGAACTGTATCTTAAGAAGTGAAAAAGCAGTTAAAACCAGGCGTTCCAGGATATCTGTTTTGAACCTCCGAATTTGAGCTTCTGTATTTTTCGGACAAGGTAATTATCGGCGGTTGTAGCAGAGAGCAATTGCCGGGGATATTTCACTCGCCGCGATACTCAAGACCCTGCAGCAGTATAACAAAAAAATGGTTCAATTTTGGTTGAGGGAAGCTGGATCAGAAGGAGGATACTTCTAGACCGGCGCCTTATTTGTTTACCATCCGTCCATCGGTGATAACCACCAGTCCCGGCATAATCACTTTGCCGGAGACATCCGTGATATCGGCATTATCGGGAATATCAAGCTCACCGGCTTCCCCGATACCGGTTATTACTCCATTCTGAACGATAAGAACCCCATTTTCAATTTCACTGCCTCCACTGGGTATGATGTCGGTTATCCGGGCTTGTTGCTGCCCGGCAGCCAGGCAGGGTATCAGCAGCTAAATGGGCAGCAGGTAGAGGCAGGATCGCTTCATCCGAATCTATTGTTGGTTCAGTGGTATATTTTTTTTGATTGTGAGAATAAGATCAAAGGAAGGCAAATACTTTTCACTATTTTACGGGTATAAAGACCATTTCGCTGGTGCAAACGAATTATAATGAACTGTTCAGGAAGGAACTCTTAATGTCATTGGATTTGCCGATTCCCAATAATAGCGAGGGAAAACCCCGAAAAGTCGGCCTTGAGCTTGAGTTTGCGGGATTGGAAATTGAGGAAGCCGCACGGATTATCCGGGATCTGTATGGCGGTGAAATTAAGAAGAGACACCGCTATCAGTTTAGTGTTGTTAATACGAATCTGGGCGATTTTGAGGTTGAGCTGGATGCCCGTATACTGAAAAAAATGGCGGGGACTGAATTGCTGGCAAATTGGGACCTGGATATTGACGAGGAGGCGATTAAAGATTCCATCGGTGATATCCTTGACAAGCTGGCGAAGGCGGTAATTCCGCTTGAAATCGTGATGCCGCCGCTTCCGGTCGGGGAACTCGCGGTACTGGAAGATTTGCGGGAGAAGCTGCAGCAGCAGAAAGCCGAGGGTACCGAATCGTCGTGGATGCACGCGTTTGGGATGCATATCAATATTGAGGCTCCTTCTCTGGAAGTCGATCTGCTGCTCCGTTATTTACGGGCATTTTTTATCCTTTATCCCTGGCTGCTCGAAGAACTGGACATTAACCTTTCACGGCGAATTTCACCCTTCATCGATCACTTCCCCGACCAGTACGTGGAGCGGATCTTGCAACGCGACTACAAGCCTTCGATGCAACAGCTGATTACGGACTACCTGGAGTTCAGTCCCACCAGAAACCGGCCGCTGGATATGATGCCGATCTGGGCGATGCTCGCAGAGGAGCAAGTCGCAGATGTTTTGGGAGATGAAAAAAACCGGCCTCGTCCCACCTTCCACTACCGGCTGCCCAACAGCAGGATTGAGGATCCTAACTGGAGATTTAAATCCGAATTGAAGCGCTGGACAGAGGTCGAAAAACTGGCGTCAAACAGCGAGATGCTGGACAAACTAAGCCGCTTGTACCTGTTCAGGAAAGGAGAGACATTTGTTTCGTTTCGGAAGGAGTGGGCCAAAACCACAGCAATACTACTGGATCTGGATGAAGAAAACTAAACCGATTATAGGAGTTACCAGCCCCGACCACGGCGGCACCGCAGGCTGGCTTTTCACCAAGCTAGCTCTTTGGCTGCAAGGGGCGGAGGCGGTGCGCATAACTACCGAACAGCTTTATCCCGCTGAACAACTGGATGGACTGATTCTGGGGGGAGGGGCAGATGTCAATCCCCGGTACTACGGGCAGCGGCGTGAATCAGCCTCGGGACCGGGCGTTTCCAAAAAGGGTGGTGTGTGGCAATATGTGATTCAGGCATTCTCAATATTCATGTATCCCTTCATTTTTTTGGTGCGCAAGCTGTTTGCTGCTGATACCCGCAGTATTGATAAAGAGCGGGATGAGCTGGAGTTGCGTTATCTGAATCATGCGCTGGAGCGGGGAATACCGGTACTGGGTATATGCCGGGGCGCGCAGCTGATTAATGTCAACCTGGGGGGAACGCTCTACCAGGACATCACCGGCTTTTATGGGGAAGTTCCACGCGTTTATTCCATCTTTCCAAAAAAAAGCGTGGAAGTGGACCGTGAAAGCAGGCTGGGTAAACTGCTTGACGAAGGGACGATCACCGTGAATGCGATGCATAACCAGGCGATTGACAAGCTGGCACCCCCGCTCCGTGTAGTAGCACGGGAAAAAACGGGTATCATCCAGGCTGTAGAACAACCAGACGCCCCTTTTTTGATAGGAGTGCAGTGGCATCCGGAGTATATGCCCCATGTGGCGGGACAGCGAAATATTTTCAAGGCCCTGGTCGATGCGGCCAGGGCAGCGAGCGGTAAGAATTAAAGGCTTTACCCGTAACCACCGGTTGACGGTTTCGCCTGGTTCTCACGTATCAACCTTGTAATCCACATACCGGCGCTCTTCGACAACTGATTCAATAAAATCGACAGCCTTTTTGTGATGGGCATTGCGGGTATACATCGTAAAATCCAGTTCGGTCTCAAAATCGGAAATCAGCACTACATCGTACGCCATGTCCGGCTCTTCATCGGAATTAATATTGATCCCAACTTCCACATTTTTTATCTCATCAATATTGGTCTTTAATCCTTCGAGGATCAGCTTCATCTTTTCGGCATTTTTCTGCCTGGTAGCCCCTGCGGCTTCCTCTTTTAATTTCCACATGACGACATGACGAATCATACAGTTCTCCCGATTATTGTTTTGTGTGTTGGTTGTGCTGAAAGTTATCGTAGGATTGAGAGTAATTAACGAACTCTGAATGCGAAAGCCAAATCCTGTTTATCGATCCGGGGACAGACCGAAATTCAAAATGAATCTAAATAAGTACCTTTGGGAAACGATTTAAACTTTATAAGTTTTTAGTAGACAACAACTTAAGCGATCAAAATTAAAAAATATTTATATATCTCATGAGTAAACCACTTAATGTTACCCAGAAACTGATTAAAAGCCATCTGGTAGATGGTGAGATGGTTCCGGGTCAGGAAATCGGCCTGAAAATTGATCAGACGCTAACGCAGGATGCCACCGGCACGATGGTGATGCTGGAACTGGAGGCGATGGAACTGGATGAAGCAAAAACAGAATTGTCTTGCCAGTACGTAGATCACAACCTGATTCAAACAGATTTTAAAAACCCCGATGATCACGTGTTCCTGAAGTCTGCCGCCGAGCGATTTGGCATGTGGTTCAGTCGACCGGGTAATGGAGTGAGCCATCCTATCGAAACGGAACGTTTTGCCATTCCGGGCAAGACGCTGGCGGGTTCCGACAGCCATACGCCCGCTTCCGGGTGCATGGGGATGCTCGCCATCGGGTCCGGCGGCCTCGATGTCGCCTTTGCGATCGCCGGTGAACCTCTGTATATCAAAATGCCCAAAGTGCTGGGCGTTGAGCTGAAAGGTGAACTTCCTGACTGGGTGAGCGCCAAGGATGTGGTGCTCGAAATGCTGCGCCGCTACGACGTGGACGGGGCGACGGGCTACGTTATCGAATATTTTGGGGAAGGCTTGAAGAACCTTTCGACGATGGATCGTCACGTCATTGCTAACATGGGCACCGAGATGGGCGCCACCAGTACCGTCTTTCCGGCTGATGGCGAAGTGCGCCGGTTCATGGAGTCGCAGGAGCGCGGCCACGAATTTGTTGAGCTGAAGGCCGATGAAGGGGCCGAATATGACAAGTATGAGGAGCTGGTGCTTGATGAGGTTGAGCCGCTTATAGCCCTGCCCAGCAGTCCGGGTAACGTGGTCCCGGTCCGCGAAGTTGAAGGCCAGGAAATTTACCAGTCATATGTCGGTTCTTCGGCAAACCCGGGCTACCGCGACTTCTGGATCGCCTCCGAGATTGTCAAAGACAAGACGGTAAATGACAATGTATCTTGGGATATCAACCCGACATCGCGGCAGATTATCGAAAATATGGTCAAAAACAATGTGATGTTTAACCTTGTACAGTCTGGCGCCCGTATTCACCAGGCCGGCTGTAACGGCTGTATCGGCATGGGACAGGCACCGGCATCGGGACAAAACAGCCTGCGCACGGTACCGCGCAACTTCCCGGACCGCTCCGGAACCCCGGAAGATTCGGTCTTCCTGGTAAGCCCGGAAACGGCGGCGGCATCGGCGCTGACCGGTAAAATTACCGATCCCCGCGATCTTGAGGATCTCTATAACATGAAATATCCCGAATTTGAGTATCCGCAGGATATTCACATAAATACCGAGATGCTCACGCCTCCAAAGCCAAAAGAAGAGCGCGGAGAGATCAAGAAGGGACCGAATATCTCAACAATGCCGGATTTTGATGAGCTGAAAGATTTCGACGTACCCGTGCTGCTCAAGATGGGAGATGACATCTCTACCGATGAGATCCTGCGCGCCGGGGCGGAAGTACTGCCGTACCGAAGCAACATTCCGGAAATCAGCAAGTTCACGCTCGATGTTGTGGACAAAAACTTCCACGATCGAGCGATGGAAGCGAAGGAAGAGCATGGGGGACACGTAGTTGTTGCCGGCGAAAACTACGCGCAGGGATCGAGCCGGGAACATGCGGCAATCGCTCCGCGCTACCTGGGCATGCGAGCCGTCATCGCGAAAAGCTATGCGCGTATTGGCTGGCAAAACCTGATCAACTTTGGTATCCCGCCGCTTGAATTCGAAAACGATGCTGACTATGAAGACATTGACCAGGGAGATATTCTTGAAGTGAACGATATCCGGAAAGCTATCAAGAATGGCAATGAAGTTGTTATCCACAATAAAACAAAAGACAAAAAATACACGGTCAAGCACACGTTTAGCGACCGGCAGAAAGAAGCGGTGCTTCACGGCGGAGTGATTAACCGCTTCAAGGCCGAAAAGAAAGCGGGCTAAGTTTCGTTTTCTATTAAATAAACCGGATATCATATCCGGACTGCACTTCACAATCCATTAATGGCACCTTTGAAAAAAGGTGCCATTTTTTTGATTCCGCTTTTTGTAATCCGGGTTTTGCCGGTCAAGTGAAAAGGCTTGTCGTGAGTTTTTGAACAAGTCTTGTTTTGTTGATTATCGCCCTTCTACGTTCATTTGCAGCGTATACACCGACCTACTTGCGGTGATAAACAGCGTTTGCCGGTCTGATCCACCGAAGGTCACGTTTGCAGTCCAGTTTTCGGGAACGGGTATATGCTCAACCTGTCTGCCGGCCTTGTTGAATATGGTGACGCCATCCCCGGTGAGGTATATATTGCCCTGCTCGTCGATCGTCATCCCGTCTGATCCCATATCGGTAAACCCGGTTTTATCTGAAAGGTGGCCGTTGGATTCAATGGCATAAGAGTACGTTTTTTGATCGCCGATATCTGCCACATAAAGCGTTTCTCCGTCGGGCGTACCGATAATACCGTTGGGTTTGACCAGCTCGTCAGCCACAATGACAACCTCCTGCCTGTCTGGGGTGAGATAGTACACGCGCTGCTGGTCCAGTTCCGGTTCTGTTCGCTCCCAGTAGTCACGCTGGTAATACGGGTCTGTAAAATATACTCCGCCTTTGGGGTCTACCCAGAGATCGTTTGGCCCGTTCAGTCGCTTTCCCCTGAACTGATCGACAAGCACTTCAACCGTTTTATCCGGGTTGATGCGCCACAGCTGGCTTTTTTCGTCGGCACAGGTAAGCAGGTTTCCCTTGTGATCAAAGTACATGCCGTTTGAGCGACCTGCTTCATCCATATACAGTGTCAACTCTCCGTCAATACTGTATTTCCAGATGTGGTTATTCGGTTGATCGGTGAAAAATATGTTGCCTTTGCGGTCGGCTGCCGGCCCCTCGGTAAAGGCAAACCGATCCGATAGGAGCTCAAGTTCGGCATTTTCTGCCGCGAGAGACATGTTTTGGGCATTCAGCAGCGGGATGGACAGGAACACGAAGAAAAGTAGCGAGATGGTAAAATTGCACAAAAAGCGGTGTGTAGTGGACAGTTTCGAACGGTGATTAATCAGCATGGTGTATTTTATTGAATGTTGGCAAATAGTTGTATTAACAAGCCAGGTTAATTGTTGTTGGCACCTGTGCCGGTCCGGTTTTCGTACCGTGGGCGCTGTGGTTTCTGGTGGGGATTCAGCTTCAACTGGCGCCTGATTTCCCGGATCGCACGCTCCAGCTGTGGATCGGTTCCCTGTGCAAGCTGGGTGGGATCGTCTTCCACCCGGATATCTGGCTCCACGCCGTGTCCTTCGGGAAACCATTCGCCGTCAGGATAATACATGCGGAATGTCGGCACGGTTACGGTGCCCCCGTCGACCAGGTCCGGGACGCCCGTGATTCCGATGAGGCCGCCCCACGTGCGGGTCCCGATCAGGGGACCGAGACCCGACTGCCTGAAGTAGGAGGGAAAGGCATCACCGCCGGAGCCGCTCCACCCGTTGATGAGCATCACTTTCGGGCCAAAACTGGCCACGGGCGGCCACTGCCAGTCCTGCCCGTCGCGTACAGCCCAGTAGGCCAATTCCGGTCGGTTTAGGAGCTCGATAAAGCGGTCGGGAATTTGACCGCCGCTGTTAAAGCGTTCGTCAATGATGAGTGCCTCCTTGTCATATTGGGCCATAAACTGCCGGACCAGCTCGTTCTGTCCATCAATGCCGGTACTGCGGACATAGATGTATCCCACCCTGTTGTCAGTGGCCTCGGCTACCCGCTGTCGGTTAGATTCTATCCACGCCAGGTGGCGGAGCCGGGTTTCATCTGCGAGGGTTTCCACCAGCACCTTTTGTGCGTTTTCCATCGTGGGTTCGCTGTTTACAGTTAGCTCAACCGTTTCCCCGGCCAGGCCCTGGAAGGCGGCGTATGGATCTCGGCCGGTGTCGATGGGCACGCCGTTAACAGCAAGAATATAATCACCCTCCTCGACATCCACGCCAGGCTGACTGAAAGGAGAGCGCACCTCGTTATCCCAGGGAGCGCCCTGCACAATATTTTCAATGCGATATGCGCCGTTGTCGAGCTCCCAGTCGATGCCCAGCAAACCCACGCCGCGCTGCTCGGCACTTTCCTGGTCTCCGCCGCCGCGATACGTGTGTGAAGCGTTGAGCTCGGCGATCAGTTCCCCGACCACATAATTTACATCATTGCGGGTAACAGCGTCATCGAGCATGTGCTGATACCGCTCTTTCATGGCTTTCCAGTCTACTCCGTGGAAATTTGGATCATAAAAATAATCTCGCACCAGGCGCCAGGCATCGTTAAATATTTGTTGCCACTCTTCTTCGGGGGTAATATTCATGGTCAGCTCACCGGTCCGGAGCGGTTTGCTGATCTCCTGCCCGGGAGACGGATCAATAATGGCGTACTTGTCCTGGCTCTGAACGAGAATCTTGTCTCGGTCAGCCGAAAGCTGGTACCCGCTGATGCCGTCTATAATCTCCTTTTCTTCCCGCTCTTCCAGGTCGTAATAGGCCAGGGTGCTGCCATTTCCGGCCGCCCCCGTTCGGGCAAAGCGTTGATACAGCACTTTACCGGAGAGTGCACTGATATCTCCATAATTTCCGGCCTCGGGGGGAAGCTGTACCAGGCGCGACTCAAATCCTTCGAGATCGATCTCGACTTCTTTGGTTTCTTCCTGCTCACTTTTACTCCCATTCCCATTAACAGGCTCGCTCCCGTCCTTAATTTCCACTTCGTCATTGCGGGGCGCCAGGGGAGAATCGATTTCGTCGGTCAGGGGAACGGCGACAATATTGGTGCTATTGGCGTATATCCAGGTATTGTCGAGATCGCTGTACGCCGGGTTCATTGTCCGGCTGGAAAGGAAATAGAGATAGTTCCCATCCGGATCAAAAACGGGTCGGCGGTCGTGATAGTAGCTGGAGGTTAACTGCGTCGTTTCTCCAGTCTCGGTATGGTAGATAAAAATGGCGTTCTGGCGGTTGCCCATTCCCCGTGAAAATGCGACCCAGCGACTGTCAGGCGACCAGCCGGCTGAAAAATTGCGGAGGGTGCCTTCATACATCCACTGCCCCCTGCCAATGGTTGTGAGGTTATCTTCTTCTCTGTCGTAGAGTCTGATATTCATGGCGTTGTCAACAAATACCAGCTTTTTGCTGTCAGGCGACCAGTACAGGTTGTACTTGAATTTGGAACCGGTGGTTGTCAGCGTGCGCTCATCTCCAGTTCCCCTGTTATCGCGAACAGCCAGTTCGTATTCGCCCGATCGGTCGCTCCAGTAGGCCACGTAGTTCCCGTCCGGAGACCAGGCGGGAAAGCGTTCGGCAATCCCGGAGCTGCGCGTCAAATTCAGGATGGGCCCATGTTCTGCCGGAACAGAAAAAAGATCGCCCCGGGCCTGGAAAAGGGCGCGTTTCCCGTCTGGAGAAATGAAACTGTTCTGAATCAGGGTACTAACATTCTCGGTATGCGGTTTCAGGGAGGTTTTGTCCGTCACTACATCGACCTCAATTTCCCGGGTTTCCTCGGTATCCAGGTCCATCAGGAACAAGTTACCACCGGCCTCAAAGACCATGTCGGAGGGACCGATGGCCGGGAAATGGATGTCATAATCGGTGAAATCAGTAACCTGGCGTTTTTGCCCGCTGTGTTGATCATACGCCCAGATGTTGTAGCGGAGATTATCCCCGCGGTCTGACACAAAATAGAGCGTGGAGCCGTGCCACATCGGCTGGTCATCGTTGGCATCACTCTCGGTAATTTGCTCTGATTGGTACGTCTCCAGCTCGAAAAGCGTGATATCCGGGTTCATGCCGCCTCGGTACCGCTTCCAGGTGCGGAATGCCCGCGATATCGGAGTGTAGGCGATGGTCTGTCCATCCGGGGATATTGCGCCAAATTCGCCATACGGCACCGGCAGCTTTTCCGGCAATCCACCGTTTACAGGTACCCGGTAAAACTGGTTGTAGCGCTGGCGGCCGCTTTTTTGGCTGGATGAAAACAGGATCTCCTCCCCGTCCGGGAACCAGTCCAGCACCCGCTCGGTCATCGGGTGATGCGTGATACGACGAGGCACGCCCCCCTTGGCCGGGATTACGTAAATATCATTATTGCCGTCGTAGTTGGCATTAAACGCCACCTTAGACCCATCCGGAGAAAATCGCGGAAATGATTCCTGACCGCTGGCAGTTGTCAGTCGGTTTGCAGTACCGCCCTCTTTCGGCACGATCCAGATATCGCCGGCGTATGAAAAAACAATATCTGTTTCAGAGACGTCAGGCTGGCGGAGCATCCGGGCATCGACCTGGGCCGACAAGTCGGCAACCAAACCAATACAGAAAATAGAGGTGAGTAATGAGGTCAGAAAGGTAAATTGTTTCATGATATCCCCGAATTCAGCTTGTTAAGTAGATTTATTATGGAGGGTTTAGCAAAATCGTTGTTTTGGCCAAATTTGCCATGTGTGCGAAGTTTAATCCTCATTTATGGGATTTAAAACTGTATCAAATTCGCTGCAGGCACTGGTCTTGGGAAAACCCTCTTTCTCAGTAAAAAACGATTACGATAGCACAACCATCGTGTTTCAAAAAATGTACAAAAATGTTTTTACAAATTTCCAATCAGTGTGTATATTTATACACACTGAAGTGTTAACAAGAATTTTTGTTGAAAAGTTGAAAAAAGAACCTTCCCCCGCCCTATGGGATCGTCTCGGCATCAGTCTTTCGGGGATCTGCGCTGTCCACTGCCTTTTTTTCCCGGTAGCTATAGCTCTTTTACCGTTATGGCCGGCAGCCGAGGCGATCCACGACTGGACGCATCCGATCCTTTTTTTACTTATTGTGCCCACCGTAATTTTTGCACTGCGGGGCGGAGTAGTCGATAGCCGTGTCCCCGCTTTGCTCTATGCCGGGTTGCTTGTCGTGGGGTTGGCGTGGCTGCTGCATGACCCGCTCGGAAATTTCGGAGAGGCTGCCGTAACGATGGCGGGGAGTGGTCTGCTGGTCGCCGGTCACTGGTTCAATTACCGGTATCACAAAAATCGCTGCAAAACCGCACTGGATCATGAAACGTCTTAACTTTACCCTCAACGAGGAAACGGTAAAGCTACTCGAGCAACTTTCAGGCAAGTATTATGACGGGAATAAATCCCAAACCGTACGGGCTGCCCTGGAAAGCCTGGCCGCCCACATCGGTCATGAGGGCTGGGTGATCACCGGGTACACCCCCAAAGAGATTGATGACGAGGTCAATTGCCATTCGTGCGGCGAGTCTCACCACAAGGGAGAAGTGTTGTACCGCCCGGTATTTGAGCGTGGCAAGAGCCCCAGGGCGCTGCCCCGGATTCCCTCAGAAACCTGGCTGGACTGCACCGAATGCGCAGAAAAACAGTTTGAGGCCTGAACCCGGGACCCACAAGAAGACACCTCTTTCGATGGCAGTTCACAACATATCGGGAGATGGGAAATTCACCTGCGGTTTATCATCTGTTGAATGGCTTTTCGCACCTTTTTCAGGGTGTTGTGAGCATATGAATTCTCTCCCCGCGGCCGTAACTCCTGGTTCAACAGTATTGCCACCCGGATGGCGCATCCCCAGGAGAGGGTGACGCCTGCACCGCCGTGGCCGTAGTTATGGATGATTAACCGGTTTCCTTCCAGTGATTTTTCAAGGCGAAGGCCGTCCTGCTTATTCCTGACATACCGGTAACCGACCTGGGCCGTACGATCCCGGTAACGGTTGAGATCCATTCCGTATGTGTATGCCAGAATATCCTTATTCAGCTCTATGACAGGTTTGGGAATCAGGATTTCCCCAACGCTGGTAGTGGCTTCTGGAGAGATGCCCTTCCAGCGGCCGCTGGAATCCATGGTACCCTCCAGCCGACTGCCCCCGATAATCCAATCCCCGTTACGGGGGTAGCAGTATACATCCTGGGCGTTGCCTTCCGCATCGGCATACACCGCTGTCCTGGGATTATAGTTGTATGAGATGGTTTGCCCGAATCGATTTTTTATCTCCGGCACGCCCCGAATCTTGAGCAGATGGCCCTTAAACACGCTGACTGAGCCGGAGTCACCAAACAGGGAGTGACCGGTCAGTCCACTACAATTTATGATTGGGGTTGAAAGTTGGGCGACCGATTGTCGATCGAGTGTCCGGATAGAGATACGGCCTCCCAGCTTCTTGTACCACCGGAACAACAGGGGCAGGTACACGGGCCAGTCTGCGAACAGGCAATTGAAGGTCCAGCCACAGAGCTTTCCCGTTGCAGTACGGAGAGGTACGTCTTTCTCGGTTTGCCAGGTGGTGTCAATACGCCGAAAGTGGCTCATTATCGGGGCGTAGTCGGGGGATTCTTTGTCATATTCGAAGACTTCGAAATGTTGATTCCGTGATATACCCTCTACCTGTTCGTCGATTAGGAGTTCGAAAATTTGATGCGAATCGCGGAAACAGGGGAGGACCTCTGCTCCAAATACGGAGTGCGGAATAATTGAGGCGGAAGGGTAGAGGCTGGCAAATTCTGGATCATTGGGATTCAGAGGGGCATCCGCACGATCTTTTGACATAATGTGGGTTTGATATCCCAGCAGTTGAAGAACAACGCCCGTAGTAATACCACTAATTCCCGCCCCGATGATGGTTACCTGGTTATTGAGGCTGTTCATCTTCAGTGAATGTTATTTGTCATTCCAGGGAAGGCGATCAAAATCCACATTACCACCCGAAACGATGACCCCGACATTCTGGATGGTACCGTTGACTTTTCCATTCATCAAGGCCGCAATCGGGACCGCACTGGAGGCCTCTATCACAATTTTGAGCCGTTCCATTACAAACCGCATCGCGTTTTTGATTTCAGTTTCCGATACTGTAACGATCTCGTCTGCATGGTTCTGGATGCAGGCAAAGGTCAGGTCTCCCAGGGAGGTTCGGAGTCCGTCGGCGATGGTTTCGGTGTGCTCAATGGGTATTAACCTGCCAGACTGGAATGATCGAAACGCATCATCTGCCTCTTCAGGTTCCACGCCGACGACGTTAAGGTCGGGATTCCCGGATGCTGCAATGGCAGTGCCGCTGAGGAGCCCCCCGCCTCCCACTGGTGCGAGGATCGTATCGAGGTCTGGCTGCTCCTCGATGAGTTCGAGCGCGGCGGTTCCCTGTCCGGCGATAATCCGGGGATCGTTATAGGGATGGATGAAGGTCGCGCCCGTTTCTTTGACCACCCGATCGAGCGCGCGTTCCCTTGCCTGCAGGGTCGATTCGCAAAACGTTATGTTGGCCCCGTACCCGCTGACTGCATTTACCTTGACGCGCGGCGCGTTTTCCGGCATCACGATATAGGCCGGTATCCCACGCATTTGCGCCGCGAGAGCCACAGCCTGTGCATGGTTGCCGGAAGAATGGGTAGCGACGCCCTGCCTGGCTTCCCCGTCCGAGAGTGAAAAGATCGCGTTTGAGGCTCCCCGGAACTTGAAAGCACCAACCTTTTGAAAGTTTTCACACTTCAGAAATACCCGGCAACCGGCGGCACTATTAAGGGACCTGCTGGTCAATACCGGTGTGTTGTGTACATGGGTGCGAACAAGCTTGTGTGCAGTACGAATATCTGAAAGAAGAGGAACTTGCATAATTGCGCTGGGTTGTTGGGGTGTTGATGCACGGGAATCTAACCATTCACCTAGAGATATTCACAGTGATTTTAACAGTGAACTTTTAGAAAACAGGAGAGGTCAACGTCTACTCATTCAAATACTGGTGGAGAACCCCTGCAGGATGGGAACTTACCCGTTATCTCTCGTTTGATTCTGAAAATCTGTAAAAGATTCCTCAAGATAGGCGCCTTTAGCTATGTATGACAGAACCGGGGAGAGTGTCTCGGCATCCGTAAATCCGGAAATGTGTAGCAGGTAGTCGCCGTTGGGAGCCAGCAGCACCACCGTCGGGACATAACCGGCCCTTAGCTCTTGTGCCAGTGATAGTGGAGTATAAATATTATTGCGGTACTGGACTGTTGAGCTGTTGTCGTCGCGATTGAGGCGGGTCAAAATAAAATCTGATGACAGCGTTTGGGAAAGAGCCGGGTACACTTCCTGTTTCATCTTATGGCACCAGCCGCACCACGGCGCCCAGATATCCACCAGCACCGGTTGGTCAGCCTCGTCGGCCAGGGAAAGGGCTTCCTCAAACGGGTGCCATGTCAAGGGCTGTGTCTGTGCCTGGGAAGTGGCGAGGATCCCGATAAGCAAAAACATCAGGCCGATACTACCGGTTTTATGATAACTCAACCATTGCATAGCGGTATGGTTTTAGGGGTCCGTTTGTTTTGCCCTTTATCTCAGGTTGAGACGTATCCCAAGGGAAAAGGTGCGTCCAACGAGCGGGCCCCAGGTGTAGATCGTGTCAAACTGTGGTCCGAACGGGCGGGCGGCGTCCACTAGGGGGCTGCCCTGCCTGAAATCGAATATATTTTCTATCGAAAGGTAGCCCTCAACGCCGATTCCGTTGCGGCTGTTTACATTGCTAAACTCTTTGGTGAACTTCAGGTCGTGGGTGGTGTAAGCGGGCGACCAGCGATCGCGTCCGAAATTTTCGACGTAGCTGTCTGGCATGCGCTTGGGACCCACGAGGCTGCCCGTATACCCTATCGACAGATCGAGCTTTCGCAAGGTGTACGTGGCGCCAAACGTTCCGGTGTAGTCGGGGGCATACGTCAGGGACTGGCGCTGCCCGTTTTCTTCCGTAAAGACATCCATGAGGGTAAAACTTATGTTGTAGCTGAAAGGGAATGCGGTAAAATTTTGGTCGGCATCAACCGAGAAGCCGCGGGTGACCGAAAAGCCATCCAGGTTTTCATACACAATCAGGTTGGGATCCTGGTCATAGTCGGGGATAATTTTGTTCGAAAAGCGGGTATGGAAAAGATCCATCCCAAGGGTCATGGGATTGGCACCAAACGAAATGATATGTTCGGCACTGGCCGTAACACTCCGCGAACGTTCCGGGTCAAGGTCTTCGGTAAAGACGACCTCACGCGATCCGGTCAGTGCGGCATGATCTTCTGTAAAGACATTCACTACGCGAAATCCGGTGCCCCCGCTGGCACGGAAGGTGGTTTGCTCCGAAAGAGCATACTTGGCCGAGAGCCGGGGAGCGGTGACAACTCCATGTTCCCGCTGATGATCAAAGCGGATTCCACCAAGCAGGGTAAGGCGACCCAGCGATAGCTCGCTTTGGGCAAAGATTCCGGGAATAAAACGGCGCTCGGCTCCTCCCGTTGTGGCAGGCGTATTGTCATCGTAGGACTCATAACGGAGGGTACCGCCTGCCAGAAGGTGCAGATCGTCAGAGAGCGGCTGGCTCCATGTAGCCTGCCCATAGATGATCTCCTGGCGGGCATCATAATGTTCGGTCCCGTAATAGCTGTCCTGGTCGTGATGGGTCAGGGCGCCATTGAACTGCAGGCGCTGATTCAGTCCCGGTGGGCGATAGTCGACCAGTAATTCTGCCCGCCGTGTGTAGATCGATTCCCCGTAAACCTGGTCGGAACCGCGCAGTTTATCGGAATAGGCCTTGACACCGCCCGTTCGATTCTCGTTATATAGTTTTGTGGCCAGGTTGAGTCGCTCCTCTCCATCGGCTCCTTCTAGCGTGCCTTTTCCAAAAAGAGAGAGCCTCGAATTTTTGGCCACATCATTGAACTGGTCGTCATTTTTGTCAAAATAGTTCTCCATCCGCAGCGCATTTCCACTTATAAAGCCTTTGAAGCGTCCAACTGTTGGGGATACGGCCAGGTTTATGTTCCCCTCCTCGGTGCTTTTGACATAAAGGTCAGCCGAAAAGGGAGGTGTGACAGCCGGATTTTTCGTAATAATATTCACTACGCCGCCAAGTGCCTGGGTGCCATAAAGCGTGGACTGCGGGCCTTTTATGACTTCAACCTGGTCGATGATGGTGGGACTGATGCCATTAAGTCCGTATACAGATGCCAGGGCACCCATAATAGGCATCCCGTCGATAAGCACAGCCGTATTCGGACCCTCCACGCCGTTTATTCGGATCGCATTGGTGCCGCAAACTCCACAGTTGAGCTGCGTTGACAGGCCGTTCACGGTATTGATAAGATCCATGATGTTGGAGCTTGTTTTTCCCTGCTGCAACCGCTGCGGCGTGACCACAGCCACCTTTACCGGTGATTCCTTGACATACGTTTTTCGCATGGTTCCGGTAACGACGACCTCTTCAAACTGCTCCGTCTTTGGTTCCAGCTGGATATCGACCGTAATGACCTCCGAAGCACCGAGAACTAACTCCTGCTTGTATTCCTGGTACCCGACGGCCGAGACCACAAGGGTATAGGTTCCCGGACTCACATTCCGGATGAGAAAGTTACCCAGCTCGTCCGAGGCTGCTCCCTGCTGAGTTTCAGGAATGGCAACATTGGCTCCTGTTACGGGCTCTCCTTCACTGGAGATCTGTCCTTTGATAGTGCCGGACCCGGATTGCCCATATATTGATAACGGAATAGTGAAAAGAAGTATAACCAGTATTCGTACCATTTTGTACCTGCATTAGCCGCGATTAGTTAGAATAAAGTTAAGGCAATATTTAATTTTAGTCAAAGCTAAAAATATTTTTATTCAAACGATATCTGTTGTTGGTACCCGGTTGGTTCTTTGTAAACGTGGGCAGGAAAATATCAGGTTATGCAAGAGCCTGGCTGCATTTATCACAGAAGATTGATTGATCAGGGGCAGAAGAAGTTTTCCTCCGTTTGGGGATTTTTTGACAGAGTTGCGGGAGGTAATGCCTGCCAGTCGGCTGGCGGTAGAGGCCTAGAGTCCGATGCTGTTCCTCAATCCGCTCAGCAGGGATTTCCACCAGTAGTGGAAGATCGATTTTTGAGGATCCCGCTCAAACGATACAGTCCCTTCCCGGAGGGGAAGCCGGTCGTTGTCAGATTTTATTTTCAGCGTATTGGCCAGGAGGGAGAGAAGCTCGTTGCTGGCACCCGTTTCAATATCCTCGCGGTCAAGCATCTGTATGTTGAGTCCATTATAAGCCATGATAACAGAACCGGTAGCTGAGTCCGGGGCCAGTTCCATTGCGAACCGCATGGAATCGATTCTGCCGGAAGTGATTCTCGCAAATGCCAGGGGCTCCAGGACAGGGTTTAGTTCGTCCATCTCCATTTTTCCCAGGGTTCCTTCAAGGGTATGGCGGTTGGGTTGATCCAGGGGAAAGGTGGCCCGGAGATGCAGGGGAGCGGCATCCATGATGCTGGTTTGGGCTGACAATTCTATGGCTTCCCGGCTGGTTCTGAGAGAAGCCTGATTTGCAAGGCCGGTGATCGACGCTGATAGATCTCCGAATGTGATGGTGCCGGCCCTGGAGGCCTCCGGCTGATGTTCGGAATATGTTATCCATGAATCAAGGATTGAAACCGTATCGATTGCGATTCCCGTTGAAAGGGTGTCGAGGGCCTGATGGGGAAGGGGGCGATGCGGCTTTGCAGGAAAGGGCATCCGCTTGTCGTGGAATATCTCCATTTTGGCGCCATTAACCAGCACATGTTGTGCCTGCAGCTTGTTCCTGAAAATTGTTGAAAGATCCGGTTTCACAATGTCGATTCGGGATATTTCCAGGTCGATACGGTCGGTTTCAAATCCATGATGCTCCGCAAATGTGTACCTGGGATAACGGGGGGTAACAGCAAGCGAGTTCATGGTGAGGGAGGAATCGCTGCTGGAGATGTACAGGCTATCCAGGCTGAAAGTATAAAAATTTTCCGGAGTTTGGCTTTGCAGTTGTTGGGCACTGATATGCAACGACCGGTACCGGATAAAAGGGGGATTGGCCGCTGTCGAGGAATCGAGGGTGACTTGGTCAAGCTGTATATCGAGCTGTTTTACAGCGGTCTCGATAGAGCTGTCTGCCGGGTGCCGCAGCTGTATGCTGGCATCTGTAATGCCGAAATGCTGTACCTGGATGGGAGGCAGCCGGTGGTTAGACAATTCGGTTAACCATTTTTTTTCGGTGGAGTCTGGGCGGCGAACACGGCCTCTCAGGTTTATGGAAGGCCGGTCAATCGAAATGTCTTCAATTCTAAACATTCCGTTCCGCAGGTAAGGGAGGAGTCCAACATTATCGAGGTGTATAGCGTGAACTCGAGTTGGAGCAAAATGTGCCGAGTCATCTGACGGCGAAGCGGGGCGCAAGATTATTCCTGATACCGTTACGTCCCGGCTCAAAAGGTTGACATGTAAATCGTCCATTTGAAGTACATATCGGCTGCCGGCTATTTCCTTCATCTGCTTTTCAAGATAATACTCCAGGTATCGCTGTGCTCCCAAAACCACAATTGCCAAGAGAATCAGGAAGGCGGCGGCAGTAAATATCCAGGATTTGAACGATCCGTGGTCGGTATATTGACTCGATTCCGGCATACCTGAGGATATAAAAGTGGTTCAACAGTTGGTTGACAGACATCACCGTCTTACGCACGTCAGATGGAAGTTATTACTAAATTAGTCCAACTGCCAAACATGATGAAAGGATGCGTGCCAGAATTTCCTGGGACTGAGCAGTTCTTTCAGGGGAGAGGATGTTCAAAAAACATGTACTCCCGGACCGGTTTTCCATTGATGAGGTGTTCCTGGATAATGCGTTCGAGCACGTCGGGGGTACAGGAGTGGTACCAGATTCCATCGGGGTAGACCAGGGCGATGGGACCCCGTTTGCATATCCGCAGGCAGTTGGCTTTGGTGCGATAGATGCCGCCTTTACCATCCAGGTTTAACTCCTTCAGTCTTTCTTTTAAAAATGACCACGATTCGAGCCCGATCTCTTTTTTGCAGCACTTGGGCTTGGTTTGATCAGCACACAGAAAGATATGCCGTTTAATAGAATCAACTTTTAACTCTTTCGCTTTTTCCCGTGCCTGCTTGCTCATGTCACCATTTTTATCTTAACGTGAATTTGGTCGTGAAACTCCTTCAGTGTAGTGAGTTCGGAGGTAATGCAATGGAATTAACAGTAAATATTGACGATCCACAAGGCTGTCCCAGCCGCAATACTTTTTATCTGGCGAAGGGCGTGGGGAATGAGGAATATAGATTGAAGAATAATGAATTTCGAAGGGGAGATCGTATGAACGAGGTATAGCATCATGTCCAAGACCGGAAAAATTTCTGTCTGACGAGGGACGGGCACCTCATCTGAGCAGCGGACGGTACGCGATCCGCCCCGAGGAGTTAAATTCTTCTTGATTGTTGAGTTCCTTTTGTATCAAGCCAAAAGGGACATCTGCATTGTGAAGAATAGTCTCCAGCTTTTTTGTTGGGCTTCTTCATCCTCTTTCCCTGTTCATTTTGTACAACCAAAAAGCCGTTGCCGGAGATTAGGTATCTGTTATAGCGAATAACAAGTCACAAATAGCGGAACGGCACTTCCGCTGCATTTACGAGGGGGGGACTCATAAATCCACAGGCCGGAGTGGATAAAATTTAGATTCCTGGCAGCCACAAGTCCAGAAACTCCCCCGCCTCAAACAAGGTAACAGCGACCAACTGGTTCCTCTTCGACTGTTAATTCAGGTAGTAACGAAATCCAAGGGCCCCGTTGAGACCAAAATTGAAATCGTTGAACAGTATAGTCGGTGCCAGCTCAAAAAATACATCAGCCGGGGCCGCTTCAAACTGGTAGCTTGATCCGAGTGGAAACCGGATACCGAAATCAACATCATCGGTAACATCATTGTAATCAATGCGGCCGCCAAACCCGTAGTAAAGGCGCATAAGTCCCGATTCCAAATTTAAGTTGCCCTCTCCGTTGCCGTGGACCACAAAATCGGTATGCATGTAAAATGTGGAAAGGTCGCCAATACTGAACGACATTCCGCCGGAAAGTGCCATATCCTCATTTAGCCACGCTTTATAGCTAATACCTGTGGGACCGTTGATCATACCGCCCAGGCCGATACCGTCATTCTGGGCGTGTGCAGTGTGCGAGATAACGGTTAACGTAAAAATTAGCAGAGCGACAGAGGCTATCTTTTTCATAGTCTTGAATGATTAGTTTTAAATTGATAAATGATCTTGTTTGTCTCTATTATGCTGAGAGTGTTGAAACCCGGGCTAGTCCTGGATAAACGCCTGAACGAATGGGCGAAACCCTGGTATTGGGCAAAATAACCCTTTTTCAAAACTCTTGGTTAATATAGCGATTTTATCTTATCCCCTGGAAGTAATTTTGTGTAGCATGATACTGTTTTTGATAGAGTTACCCAACCAAAACGGGATGATCATGTGATTTCAGGGGAAAGCCCTTCTCTTCATCGGCCCCATTTATATCAGCAGGGCTCCCTCGTGTTGTAGAAGCCATTTCTTTCGTTCAATGCCTCCTGAATATCCCACCAGTGTTCCCCCGGCGCCAATTACCCGGTGGCAGGGAATAATAATTGGGATCGGATTTTGTCCATTGGCGCGGCCCACCGCACGAACGCTATTGGGATTGCCCAGTGCGTCTGAAAGCTGACGATATGTTACGGTTTTGCCCATCGGTATATCGGAAAGCGCTTCCCAGACCCGCTGCTGAAATCCAGTGCCCGCGGGTTTGATCGGAAGATCGAACCGGGACCGTTCGCCATTGAAATACTCCTGCAGTTGACCCCGTGCCAGCTCCAGTACCGGGAGGGATGAATGACGGCCGGAGGTCTCCGCGGCGAATTCCAGCTTAGTTAGATATTCTTCTTCCGCAAACAGATGCAGAGTGCCGATCGGTGAATGGAATTCATCTCTAATCATGTCGCAGAATAGGTAAAAAGAAGAAAAATTAAAATAATTTGTAACAGTAAGTGATGAAACTACTCTTATAAATAGAACAAGCGCTCAAGTTTGTCTCTCTAAGACCCTAATCTAGTTAGTCAACTAGTCACTCCTAAATGCTGAAACCTAAAGCATGAAACCCGGGACGGACACTCCCGGGTTTTAATTTTTTATATCCCCCTCTGGAAAACAACTAAACTTTTTGGCTGTCGTTTTTAGTGGTTCATAATCTCCATGGTTTATTATTTGGGACTTTTGCAGAACCTGCTCTTCTGTTGGGAGATGGTTGTGCCACCGATCTTTTTAATCGTTTAAAAGGGAATACAACGCCCTCAAAACGAGGATATTAGGATTTTCAAAACCCTCTATTTGATCATTAACAGGCTGATCACCACGAACAATAGGGCCAGTCCCGCCGTAAACAGGAATGTTCCGGTAATGTCCCAAAAACCGTAAATGGTCCCCAGAAGCACCGGTCCCAACGCCTGCCCACCACGAATTACGGTCCAGTTGACCGAAAGAAAAGCAGCCCGGTGTTCCGTCGGCGCCTGGTGCGTCAACAGGGTAAGCACACTGGGTATGTTGATCCCCTGCGCAACTCCAAAAAGAGCAATTGGAATAAGCAGCATCCATATATTGCCTGTAAAAGGGATAATGAGAAATACGCTGATATAGATGACGGCGGCTGTCAGGATCAGGTTGGGTTCCGAAAACCGGGCCGTAAGTTTGCCGAGCTGGGAGGAGGTCAGAGCCGTCACGAATGAGGAACCCGAGAGGATAATACCGATGACAAAGGAGGATTTGCCAAACCGTTCATCCATGAGGATCGGGAAAAAGGTTAGATACCCGCCGTACAGCATTACGAAGGTGAGAAAGTTTGCAGTGAACAGACCGATTACTTTTGTTGACTGAATGGAACCAGCAACGTTCTTGAGGTATTCAGTCAGCGTGGTGCCGTTGCTGGGTTCCGGGTTTTGCAGGACCATCAGCACAAAAAGGCCCGTAGGAATAGCCAGAAGGGACAGGTAAAATGGGAAAAACCAGCCCAGGGTAGCCAGTGCACCACCGATCGCGGGGTAGGCGGCCGTACCGATACTCAGCACGCTGGAGTTGTACCCCATGGCTGTAGCCCGCTGGTTGCCGGAGTAGAGGTCGCCGATCAGGGTTATGTTGAGCGCTCCCAGTGATGCGCCGCCGATGCCCTGGAGAAAGCGCAGAATGAGCAGCCAGCTGAAATCGGTGGCATATGCACACGCGGTTCCACTTATTCCAAACAGGAAAAGAGAGGGAATGAGCACTGCTTTGCGTCCAATCCGGTCGGCCAGGACCCCAAAAACAGGGGTAAGAAAAATGCCCGGGAGGGTAAACATGGTAATGAGCAGGCCGATTTGCTGGTTGGAAACCTCGAGCACACGCCCCATCTTGGGCAGGGCCGGGGCGATGCTGGCAACTCCCATGACGGCTGAAAGGGTGACGCCAAATATGACATACAGGTTTTTGTCTTTAAGGAGGGATACGTGTTTTTCGGTAGTGATACGAGCGTTTTTTATGCGGTTTCAGTCAATTTTATAATATACCTGGCTGGCAGGTGACAATGTGCACATAGGCCATACAGAATAAGAAACAGGTTGAGATCTATTTGTTACAGTAACATAAATGGTGAACAACAAACAGAAAAATTCTGAAAAAAACATCACAAAGATTCTTTCAACGTCTCGTTCAATCGATCTTCTGACAGGGAGGATCTTTAATCAGGCCAATATAAAGAAAAATGAACAGGATACGTTCCGTCAGCAACTTATGAATTCTAGAAATAGATTCGGTACAAAAGCGAAACGCCAAAACCTGCCTCGGGCCTGATTTCCTTGATCCTGGACAGGTGCTTTCGGTAGGTGGTATCAAGGATGTTTTCAGCGTTCAGGGAAAAGGTGTGCAGCACAGCTCCCGACTGGAGCCGGTATTGTCCGAAAAGATCAATTACGGCGTATCCCTCTGTAGGGGTCTCAAAATCCCCGGTCCGGGTCTGCCGGGCTGCGAGTCGGAGGTTGGATCCCACCTGGAATCCACCTTTGGCATACTTAAGGCCCAACGACCCTTTGAAAGGGGGGATCATGGGGAGAGGATGCCAGGTGGCGCCTGCTTCGGCACCGGGCTCCTGGTTATTTAGTTTCCTGCTGGCGTGGGTATAGCTGAGCGATCCGGAGAGCGCCCAGAAATCCAGTAGCTGAACCTGGGAGGATGCCTCTACACCCTGGAATAACGCGTCTACGCCGGTAAACTGGTAAACATTCAGCGATGGAAACCGGGCACTGGGCTGACCGGTATTGCGCGGGTATATATAGCTGTCGAAGGAGTTGTGATAAAAGCTGAGTTCGGCAGTGGTGGTACTGGTTTTGTACCGGAAAAAAAGCTCTTTGCCCAACCCGCGTTCAGGGTCAAGGTCGGGATTTCCCACCTCATAGGAGTAGGAAGCCAGGTGGGGACCCTCGGAGTACAGCTCTTCCTGCGAAGGGGCCCGGAACGAGTGTATCCAGGTGGTTCCGGTAAAAAAACCGTTACCCAGGTCATATATAGCGGTTGCAGAACTCGCCAGTGCACTGAAGGATCGTTCTCGTATAAAACCGATTTGGGAATCGGGATCTCTCTGTGCAGGGGTGGTTTCTACGTAATCGAACCGTGCTCCCAGCTCCAGGTGCAGAGCTCCCACATCTTTTTCCTCGATGATATATCCGGCCAGGCTGTAGGAGTCGGAGTCGGGGGTACGGGCGCCCTGGATTGCATAGTTTTTGGCTTCACCCCAAAGACCCATTTTCCCGCTGTCGAAGAAAGCGAGGGTTCCGTGACGGGCAAATACCGAGGCGTTTCCCGTTAATACGCCGAATTCTGTTCCTATATCTCCGCTTGCCTCAATTTCCCGATGGTAATAATTTTTATAGGAAATATCGGCTTTTATCGATTTGAAGGTGGAGTTGTTGAGAAATACTTCAGAACCGGCTTCCGACTGGTATTTCCTCATCTCAATATCGACCCCTTGGGGATGTCCGCCCTCGGGATTTGGGGGAATACCGTAGTTGTTGAAGTATACGCTGGAGGCAAGCCCGGCATATCCCCAGGGACGGATGTAACTGAGCCCCAATGCGTTATTGGTAGATAAAATACCGGAATTTTCAAGTTTGCCCTCGGGAGTAGCGGTATTTCGGGCAGATCGGAGATTGCCATCCAGCTTCAGGGCGAGGGTTTTGCCGAGGGGTGCACTGGCTTCAAGTCCCGCAACAGCCCCGGTGTTGACAGATTCACCCTGCAGGCTGGCGGAACCGTGCAGATGATCGGGCTGGCTTGTAGCTATCTGGTTGCGAACAATGTTGATTACGCCGCCGATGGCATTCGATCCGTACTGCAGTGCGGCCGGACCGCGGGCGATCTCAATCTTTTCAGCTGACATGGGATCAACTGTTACTGCATGGTCGGCAGATTGCCCGGACACGTCGCCGGTACGCTCACCGTCCTGAAGTATCAGCAGTCGCTCGCCCCCCAGTCCCCGCACAACGGGTCGACCCGGCGCTGAACCCATGGTCCGTGAACTAAACCCGGGCACCTCATCGAGTGTGCTGGCCAGCGTAGTGCCCAGATCCTGCCGTAATTCGGTTCCAGAGATGGTTTTGGAGGCGTGTTCGAGGCTGGAGCCGGTTCCGCGCTCGTCGGTCGCAATCACTTCTACGGCTTCAGAATTCAGTACGGTGGGTCGCAGGGAAACCGCTATCTCAGTGGTTTCGTTTTCTGCTACCCGTACGGTTTGGGAGATCGTTTGGTACCCGACACGATAAACGGACAGGGTATAGCTGCCGGTTGGGACGTTGGTAAATTCAAAGCTGCCGTCGCTGTGGGCTGTAACGGTACGATTTATCTCTTCAAGATGTAGATAGGCGAAGGCAACGGGTTCGCCCGTATCTCTGTCAGTGACAGTGCCGGCCAATATACCGGTCTCTTCGTCAGGCAAAGCCACAACGGTTTGGCTACCGATGAATAAAAAAAGTACAAGCGCGATGGTGCAAAATCTCATGGGTCGTAAATTTTTTGGAATAACCGGGTAAGGGTTCAACAGGCCTTACCCGGTGAACTATTCCTGTGAGCTAATGGAGCTGGCTGCCACCGCTGCTATTCATTTTGATTTACGGCGTCAACATGAATTTCTATAGCCTCGTCCTGTGTTACAGCGGGGGTTTCAAAGTCGGCATGGTCGCCATGCAGCAGCTGAAACTGCACTTTGGATGCTCCGGCACTTTTGCCGTGCATATGGAAACTCCAGCGCCCGTCTTCATCATGCTGTTCGATCGACAGAATATTCTCATTCTCAATATTCCAGCCGAGGCTGTACTCCTCATCCAGGTCCTCATCATGAATATGTTCTCCCTCTTCGTTGAGGAATTCAACAGTAATAAGGGCGGTCTCTTCACCTTCATTGATATGGAGGTCGCCGGTGACCTGGCCGTTAAAGTACTCAATGACGGTTTCACCATTCATTATTAGTTCCAGGCCATATGGCTCGGAGTGATCATCATGATCACTGTCGCCATCGGAACTTGCAGGATTATCACATGCTGTTATTAGCAGGGCAAAGGAAAAAAGCAGTGTAAACAGGGAACGTGTAAAATATGGTGTGGTTTTCATGGGTCTATAAATTGGTTGTAAAATAGGATATGGTTCGTCAACAATGGGATACTCACCGCTATGCCACGTGTCGCTGAACATTGGCAGTACCAGGTGGTAACCGGTTCATTGTCTTCAAAAAGATATATCAGCCGAAAACAGGAGGGGACCGGCCTTTATTTACAACCTCAAATACAGAGATGGGGTCAAAATCGCCTTCAATAGTCAACTCTTCTGACGAAAAACGTACGATACCGCTGGACGTATTGGACGGCAAATCTGTTTTAAATATATAACCGCAAATCGGACAGGGAGTCGTATCGGTAGAGATACAGTTCCCGGTGTCAGCAAAATCCTCCGGGTGGTGATGGTGCCATTCCAGGTCGTGATGAGAGTGAAGCGTAGAGATCGTAAGCCCGGTAGCCATAAAAGCTATCAGGGCGAGGCTGACACATAATTTGAGTCTACGCTTATACATCGGCGGTCTTTAAATCAGATTAGGCTGTAAAGTTAAGATAATTAACGTAGTTGTGCTAACGCGAAGTATGAAAATGTATCAGAATATTAATTTCCCCATCCACACAAGGTCTGCGAGTTATCGAAGATTGAGGTATTGCATTTATTTGGTGTGCAGGCAAAACCGCTGGTGGGGAGATGATCGAGCCGCATAATAGTCCTCCCTGTGAAGTTAAGGAGATGTTGACTGGCCTAAATTCAATTGATTAATCAATTGAAGATTCGTCAAATGTACCTCCAGCCCTGTTGTACGCCGGGGAAAGGACTTTGTATGAATTAATTCCAAAAAAATTACAGGGTACCCCTTTTTTGAATTGTAATGACAATGAAAAGGGATGTAATAATGTAAAAACGGAGGAATCTTGGATGTTTGCGATGAACGAGTAAGCGAATGGGTACGGCGCATTCGTGAGGGGGACCGGTCCTCGTTCCGGGAGCTGTTTTTGGCCCTGTATGAGCC
>NZ_JBINJE010000017.1:0-95817 GCF_043951955.1 Halalkalibaculum sp. DA384
GCTTGACCCAATGACCGTTAACCGCTAATATCGCTGTTGGAAAGTGGCACTATATGGCCCGAAATGAGTGGCACTATATGACCGAAATAGCCAACCCTGACGTATGCTTTGTACAGATCCCTTTTGTCCCAAGCCCAGAGGGGCAATATTTAATTAAAGATCTTATCATTCTATTTGCGGGAATTGCTATCGCTGAAACAGTTCATGAGAATTAATCGAATTCATAGAAGGCTTTGAGGCTGTCCGAAAACCTACCTGAGATTGATTATTTGGGGCTTCTCAAAAAGGCAGAAAAGCTTTTTCCAAAGCAAGGAGTATTTCTTTTTGTGTGAAAAAAAGGGAAGAATTTCGGTCTGACGCAGGGCGGGCTACAAAAAACACACCCTGTCTTCCCGGCCTTGAATGGGGGCGCGATAGCCGAAACAAGATCCAGTACAGACGCGACATGTCGCGTCTCAACGAGCTTCCACGCCTGCTGCAGGCTGCAGCGGGTGCCTCATTCTAGTTTTATCGCTTCCAACAGCTGCTGAAAGCGTCAGTTCTCCATTAAGTCCAGTGGATCTTCGGCACTGCCGATAATCGTTTCCATAGCATCGGTCAGGGTTACAAGACCTGTAATTTGATTATCTGCTTTTACCAGTGCCAGCTCATGATGCTTTTGCTGGAAATGGTCTATCAATTCACTGACCGCCATATCCTGTGAAACAATCATCTTTGGCCAGTCAAAATCGTCGAGTTCCTTATCGTTTGCGATTAACTCCTTACTGTTGGCCGCTATCTGCGGGGTGTATAAAATACCTTTAAAGTCATCAACAGTTTCGCCAACAAGGGGATAGCGAGCGTGCATATGACCGCGCATAATATCCAGGTTTTCCTGAAATGAATTTTCTGTACTCAGGCTTATAATTTCATCCCGCGGAATCATAATGTCTTTTACTGTCAAATTATCAATATTTAAGGCGTTTATTACCTCCTCTCTGCGGTCGCTGGAAACACCCCCTGTTTTAAGAAGATTGATCATTTCAGAGCGGATATCACCCGAACCAGGAGAGGATTCCTCCTTAATCCAGGTTCGTTCCATTTCAATGCCAAATAGCTTGAGAGTGGCCTTGGTAACGCGGTCGCCGAATATCAGCAGCGGGTAAATGGCGTATGTCCACCAGTAGAGAGGATATGCAGAATATCGAGCTACTGTTTTCGCACGCTCCACCCCCAGGTAGGTCGGAGCCTGTTCACCCCAGATGGTGTGAACGAGATTTATGATAGAGACGGACAGTATGATGGAGATTGTATGTGATGAAACGGGACCGATCGTTATGGCCGGCATCAGCAGCTCAATTAATTCCGTTACCGCAGGCTCGGCAATAACACCCAGCAAAATACTGGTTGTGGTAATCCCGATTTGACAAGAAGTAAGGTATATTTCCAGCGTCCTGGTCATTTCCCAGGCACGCTTCAGGCCGCTGTTGTCACCCAGCTCGCTACGGTCGTATTGCCTCAGACGGGTTAGCGCAAATTCAGCAGCAACATAAAATGCATTTAATAGCAGAAGGATAACACCGCCTGATAACCGCAAAAATAATTCCATACAATATGTTATGTAATTTCCTGATTGCCGTTTGTGGTGTTAACAATTATGGTCAATGGATATTATCGTAACTGGTTTTCGTGGATTAAATAGTTGTCTTGCCATCTTCCATTCCATGAGTGTATCTTGTACCACTGTCATCAAAACTTTTCCCGGGCCGACCAAAAAAGTATTTGGGATGATCACCTGGAGATATTAACAATAGATCTTAAATGATTGTCATTCTTTTTCTTGCCGGTTTGGCTTTCCTAATCATCGGTGCAGAAATGTTAGTGCGCGGAGCCTCCCGAATGGCTGCCGTCGTGGGTATTTCCCCCCTGATAATTGGCTTAACGGTAGTGGCTTTCGGTACCAGCTCTCCAGAACTTGCCGTCAGTATAAAATCCGCGCTGTCGGGACAAGGCGACATTGCGCTCGGGAATGTGGTTGGAAGTAATATCTTCAACGTGCTTTTTATCCTGGGCCTTTCGGCAATGATCGTGCCCTTGCGTGTTTCGCAGCAATTGATTCGGCTGGATGTTCCCCTGATGATTGCCCTGTCGGTCGTGATTCTGCTGGCTGCTTTGGATCGAAATATTGGTCAAGTAGACGGCGGACTGCTGCTGGCAGGACTTTGCCTGTACATCGCTTTTTTAATTTACCAGGGTCGAAAAGCCTCCAATACGAATTTAACTTCTGATAAAAGAAGTTCTGACGAAGATAATGCCAACGTAAACTGGGTTCGTGATGTGTTCTATGTGGGAGGGGGTCTCATCCTTTTGGTAATCGGCTCGCGCTGGCTTGTCAATGGCGCAATATCGTTTGCCCAGTATTTGGGAGTCAGCGAAGTGGTCATCGGCCTGACCATAGTTGCCGCCGGTACCTCACTGCCCGAAGTGGTAACCTCTTTGATTGCAGCTGTTCGAGGCGAACGAGATATAGCCGTTGGCAATGTTGTGGGAAGCAACATATTCAACATTGTCGGCGTGCTGGGTCTTGCAGGTATATTTGCACCTGCCGGTATCGGAGTGTCCGAAGGGATCTTCCGTTTTGATATCCCGGTCATGATTGCCGTTGCTTTTGCCTGTCTTCCCGTCTTTTTCACAGGTGGAGTAATCAACAGGTGGGAGGGAGCTTTATTAGCAGGGTACTACGTGGCCTATACCTTGTACCTGGTGCTGGCTGCGACCCAACACGAGATCCTGCCGACGTTTAGTACTGCCATGCTCTGTTTTGTAATCCCGATATCTTCGGTCACCCTGCTCGTGATAGCTATACGGGAGTTTAGCGGAAAAGATAACACAGGGTAGTAATGCCGATTATTATATATAAAACCTGGTTCGAGAAAGATATTAAAAAATCAGTGCTTCTATAAAAAAGTCATGAACGCTTGTTCCAGACAAGGAGTGTTCTTTTTGTGTAAACAAAATGAAAAATCACAGGCCGGAAATTGAGAATGAAAAACAAAGAATTATGAACCCCAAGGACCTCGCATAAACCGGTGAAAGCACCAAATCCCAGCAGGAATATTTTCGGGTCTGGCAAGATGGGGGCGACAAAAATGCACCCCGCTTCCCGGACTTGAATGGGACAAGGAAGCCAAAACAAGATCCAGTACAGAGGCGACAGGTCGCATCTCAACGGCTCCCGCGCCTGCGGCCGGAGCGGGGCCATTCCCCGCCCTGATCTTTTCTTTTAAGGCTTCTTCACTATCCTAAGGATTCAGATTGCCAGGAACAGATTATCCGGGCACAGTGACTTCATCTTTCGCGGCCACCTCCTGCTTTTCTTGCCCGATATAAGAAATGGTATTACCTGCTTTCGGGTCGATGACAGTGAGGTATATCCATTCATGCTCTACCAGGTTACCCAGCGAGTTGCGATGCTCACGAAGAATGGATTCTACCCATTCTTTGGGTGCATGGACAAGCACTGTTAGGCGGAGCGGAAAATGTTGCAGCTGGAAGTCATCCACCTGCAACGACTCTTGCGGTAATCCAGGCCTGAGATCTCCGCCATTTCCCTGTACCACGCCATATTTTCCTGTCACATTTTGGGTCACTTTACTGCCACCACCAAAATGGTCATTATCCACCGTGGAAAAATAGTAGTGGTTGTTGATCCACTGGGTCACGACCATGGGGCCTTGTAAAATGCCAGCCAGCTGCTCGCCATCCGTATCCTTTCTCCAGTTATAAGAGTGTAGGAAGCTGCGGGCTTCAAGATTGAGGTTGGAGGTCATCTCGCGTGGACCAATGATAAATGAGGCATTGCCGGCCAGTCCCCATTCCGGCCTGGTTTCCGCCCAGTCTGCCGCTCGGCGACCCGCTTCTCTTTTGACATCCTGGGGATCTGCCGAAATCATATTAAACTGTTCCATATTTGCGTAATCTTGAGCCGTGGACAGGTTTTTTTTCAAATCGGTAATTTGTGCCCGAACATGCTCAGGCACTTGCTGATCAAACAGTTCAATAGCATTCGTTGTGGTGTTGTGTTCTGCCGCCAGGAACCACGTTCCATCGGGTATGTGTATGCCATGCTCTTCTGCCAGTAGTTTGCGTACGCCGGGGTCATTGCAGATTTGGGCCATCACACGTGCATTGTGGCGCCCCTTGTTGCCGGCACAAGCCCCGCAGTCCAGGCTGGAGCCAAATGGGTTGTTTGCAGTATCGCTGCCGTGGCCTGCCCAGACTACCAGCGGAGCAAATTCTTGCCACCCCATGGCACTAAATGCAGACTGGGCAATTTCCGCCTTTTCTGCGGTTGAAAGGTTCGGCTCGGCAACGGAGTTCTCCGGTGATTTGTACGACAAGGAGACATCGCTGAACCATTCCGGGTGACCGGTATGCGCCGAAATGCGTTCAAAAAATCGATGTACCAGGTCCGGTGCAAGTGTCTTAAACAGCAGGGCCGTGCCGTAGAACAATCCTGCAGATTCGACATATCCAAATGAGGCCGGTACATTATTTTTAAGGGTAAATCGAAATCTTTGTAGTGTCTTTTTGAGATTATTATAAAAGTTGAATCTTTCAAGTTTCTCTTTTGACTCCGTGGTCGTCGTTTCAGTAGCCACAAATGCCGATTCCAAAATCGGCGGACAAGATTTATTCGTGATATTTTTTTCGGGGTGTTTGTAATCCATCGGGATCCCAAAAAAGCCGGCATACCCGAAGGTTTGGTAAGGCCCCGCCTGTTCCACCGCACGTCGGATGCGTTCGGAGCGGGTATCGATGCAAAATACAAGCTGGGCATCAGGCGATTGGTTGTGCTGGGACTGCCCATTGAGATGCTGTGAGCTGACCTTTTCAAACAGCTGCTCCTGGTAGGTGTGTTCCATCGCTTTGAGCCAGGCCGCCTTGAGGTTATCCTCTTCTTTTAGCAGTTGGTCATCGCGTACTTCATCATCCGGCATCATATCCTTCTGAAACAGAAAGCAAATGGACAGGCGAACAGCAAGGTAGTCGACCAGGGAAACCGGGCTCACATTCTGCCAGTCATTTTCGTTGCCGGAACGGTACGCTATATAACCGGTCCACCCCGGTAACGCCAGCAGGTGATGTTTGAATATACACCTCCAGGCATCGGTATTGTATTCTTTGAGAAGGTGCTGGAGTGTTGTCACAGGGGTTTCAGGCAGCATGCTGATCTGTCCCCTGTTTGGCAGAGTAACGTCGAGATATGCGATATTACGCCACGCCCTGTAAAATCCCTGTTGACGATCGGGCATACTCCATTCCGTTGACCCTTGATCCATAAACACCGCAAGCCATTTTATCAAGTGACGGTCTACCTCATCGAGTATCCGCTCGTTTGAATGTTGGGCTTCAAGCACCTTCATTCTTTCCAGCGATTCTCCCGCGGTAAGGGTGATGTCCTTTTGCAGAAGATGTTCTTCAATTAATTCGGACTTAATCTGATTTCGTTTCCAGGCCTGCTTAAAAACCGACGCGGAGGGATATCCATTAATCGAAATATGGTCCCGAATATTGGATATCGCTTCCTCAAAATGCAGGTCTTCAAGGCCGCTTAAGGGATTAGAGGTCACAAAGGAATACAGGGGCCAGTTTTGCACAAGTTGCTCCGAGAGTTCCTGTATGAGGGATGTAATGGATTGTTCGTTCATCTACTGAAGTATGGTGTTGGATTTGGGTTGGGAGATATTTAGCAGGTGCACGTACAGTCGTCTGGATTTTCTGTACAACTTTAATTCGATGGTGATAAATGTAGCGAGGTAAAGGATTCCAATGATTACCTGATCCGAGGCGATGGGCAGCGGGATTTCCGCCATCGGCATTCCGCTCAACAAGCTTGAAATACCATTAAAGATTAAGGCGTACCCCAAAAGAGCTGGTACTATGACAATGGGGAGCATCAAGAGTTTGGCACCTGCAGACAGGCCGGTTTGCTTCAGCAGGTCCTGCGTACCGTGGATCACCGTGAGTACGATGACGAGCGTCAGAAATAAGCCGCTGTTAAGCTGTAATCCCTTACCTGTTGTATAGGCAAATAGCACGCCGCCTGCGAGCCCGCTCACAATGGTTACCGGGAGCTGCCAGCCACTCCAATGCTGTTCTTCTGTGGCATAGGGTGTTTCCTGGCTTACGCTGCTCCCCGACGAGAGAAAAAGGTATGCTTTGTAAAATCCGTGCAAAATGAGATGGGTAATGGCCGCCGAAAAAAAACCGAGACCACACTGCAGCAACATGAATCCCATCTGTGCAGTGGTGGAACAGGCCAGTTTCTGCTTGATATTGGCCTGTACAAACTTGCTGAATTTACCCACCAAAGCACCGATACCCCCGGCCAGTACCAGCACCCAGAGCAGATCTGTGATGAACAGCAGGGGAGCGGTACGCGTAAGCAAAATGGCCCCGGCGTTTACAAATCCGGCGTGCATAAGGGCCGAAGCCGGGGTGGGCGCCGTCATCGACGACATTAACCATCGCTGAAAGGGGAACAAGGCCGACTGTATAAACGCTGCCACAATTAACAGCAGTACAGCGATATATACCGTCAAATGACTGGTCGATTCGTCTCCGATTGCATTGATTATGGCAGATATACTCCACGTGTTAGCCTGTACTGCAAGCAAACCGAACCCCCCGGCCAGCAGGGATGTACTCAGTAAAAAGTACTTGCGGGCGTTTTTACGGGAAGCTGCTCCTTCCAGAACATGAGTGTATCCGCCAATTAGTTCGGCCATGCACAACCCCATACCCAGCCAGCCAGCCGTAAACAGCAGAATATGATCCGCAGTCACCATAAGGAAACCGGCCATCGTAAACAGCACGCAGTTTATGAAGAACCGGGAAAGCTTGGCGTGGCCCGCAAGATAGCGGCTCGAATAGCTTAGTACGATACCGCAAAACAGGGTCAAAACCGTGCTCATAAGCAGGCTTAGCTGATCAAAAACAATGATGCCCTCAATACGCCACTCAACAGGGCGAAACAGTGTAATAGCGGTAATAACCAGGAAGACCAGGAACAGGGTCCATATTACTTTTATAATGGCGTCGGAAAAAGATCTATTTTTTTCTGTTAAGCTTTCGGGTGCGGTGGATTTCATATGAGATTGATGATTAATAAAAAGTAAGTGCCTTTGAATTTTTCCACCGCAGAAGCTATTAAAGACTTATGATTAAGCATAATTAATATATTATATGGTTTATATAAATATTTATTTATGTACTCTTTGCTTTCTGTCTTTCGAACATCCGCGGTACGGGAAAACAGGATACTGCCACATTTTTCCTGCTAATATCCAAGTCAATGACAAGCTCTGAGTGCAAAAAATTTCCCGTTTAAATACCGGATCTGGAAGAATGAAACTTCATTTACTCACCGGTTCCCGGAACTTGAGTTGTACATTTGCCTGCAGCTCTGCCATCAATCCCTCTTCGTTTGCTTTTTCAAGCTCGGCCAGTATCTGTTTGCGAAGCTGCTGCAGCTCGTTAATGCGTTCTTCTGATTTGGGATCTGCCACGCCGGACCTCTCGTATGAATGCAGGTTTTTTTTGCTGTGAAATCTGAGTTTGCTGCTGATTAAACTCATCAATACCTCGCGGGCTTCCTCGGCAGTGAACATTCCGTTTACAAGTTCATAGCCTGTCAGGTTATTAACTTCCGTTTTCATGTCTGATATGTTTGGGTGATTTTTTGGGATTACTATTTTGCTTTCTTCCCTTTATCCGGCAACTACATTCCGAATCTCTTCACTAAAAGGGAATGATGCTTTTCAAACCACCCAACAATAAATTCTTTTTTATATTAATTAAAATTAATAATATTGATAATTAGCATTAACTATAATTTATGCAATGAATTTCACTCTGCATCAGCTGCAAATATTTGGGATGGTTGCTCGTCATAAAAGTATGACGGAAGCAGCCCGGCAGTTACACATGTCGCAACCAGCCGTATCTATACAGATTAAACAACTGCAGGAATCTGTGGGCATACCGCTTATTGAAATAGTGGGACGCAGGCTTTATCTGACCAATGCGGGAGAACGGCTTTACGAAGTTTACAAGAGTATTACCCAGGAACTGGAATCATTTGATTCGGCTGTATCGCAGTTTCAGGGTGGGCTGAAGGGCACACTTTCCATATCCGCAGCTTCCACAGCCAAGTATTTTGTTCCCTATTTACTGGGGGAATTTCAACGCCGTTATCCGCTGGTGGAGATCAAGCTGAAGGTGACCAACCGTAATGAGGTACTTCATCACCTTTCTCAAAATGAGTTTGATCTGGCTGTCCTCACCCAGCTTCCTGAAGATGAATCTATTGAGGCGAAACCCTTCTTTGACAATCCACTCGTGATGGCCGCTCCCCCCGATCATCCTCTTGCCTATCGGGAACACATCGCCCTCGAGGAGCTGGCCAAGCAGACATTCATCTACCGGGAACTCGGTTCGGGTACACGCATGGTAATGGAACAGTATCTTAGAGACAAAGGCATCAATGTGAAGCCCGCGATGGAGCTGGGTACCAACGAGGCGGTGAAGCAAGCGATAATGGCAGGGATAGGAATCTCCGTGATATCCAGGCTCAGTATGGGGAATGAACTCTCCCTGAACCAGATTAGCATATTAAGTATCGACGATTTCCCAATTTTGACACGATGGCATGTGTTATACAACAAGAAGAAAAAGCTAACCCCTGTAACCCAAAACTTTCTCTCTTTCCTGCAGGAAAAGGACATTCAGCAATATACTCCATGAATCGATACAACTGAATAACTTCTGCAAGGGAATTCAGGTAAACTCTCTTTTCCCGTTTAGGCTGGCCTGGCAGGTTCCCAAAACGTGACAGGTCTTGCGCAGCTACTCCCTTTTCTTTTTATCCCCAGGCGTCTTCAACATGCCTCCCACGGTCTGGTCCTCCTCCCGGTCAAACTCATCCAGCCCTAGTCGAATGTTTTTTGGATTGGGATTCAGCCGGAAGGTGCGGGCCAGCCGGTCCCAGAACGAAAACAGGGAGCTGTAGTTGGAATCGGTCTCCGGCTGCCAGCGGGAGTGGTGTACGCGGTGCATGTTGGGAGAAACGATGACGGCCCGCAGGGAGCGATCCACCTGTGCCGGAATATTAATATTGGAGTGGTGGAACTGCACCACGGCAAACATCAGCGTCTCGTACAGTACCAGCTCCCACAGGTAGATGCCGAACAGGGCGATCAGGGGAATGCGAAACAGCGAGGAGAAGAAGATCTCCCCGATGTGAAAGCGGTTGGCGGTGGTCACGTCCATGTTGGGATCGGAGTGGTGGACCCGGTGGAAGCGCCAGAAGAACGGTATCTCGTGGTTCATGCGGTGCCATGCGT
This sequence comes from Halalkalibaculum sp. DA384, assembly GCF_043951955.1. Lineage (NCBI taxonomy): Bacteria > Pseudomonadati > Balneolota > Balneolia > Balneolales > Balneolaceae > Halalkalibaculum > Halalkalibaculum sp. DA384. Next base: position 9,387 of record NZ_JBINJE010000017.1, read on the forward strand.
AACTCCATGCGTCAAAGAGGAGCACCGCACCCGCGGCATGAATCCATCCCGGCAGGCCGAGCCCATCCTGCAGCCAGTGCATCATCCCGAACCGGTAGTCGTCGGCCCAGACCGAGGCGGCAAACCAGAGTCCCACAAAAACGACGGCTATCAGAGCCGAATTGAGTGCCCCCATAACCAGGTTGCGCACCGCGTGTTTGCCCCGGTCTTTAAAAGATCCACGAAAATGCTCGTAAAACGGGTGCAGGCTCTCCCATAAAAACAGCAGGAGCAGTCCTGCCAGCATGGCGATCACTTGTGATTGTTGCAGCGCTGCGAGTAATGATTGCATAGCGTTGGTTGGTTATTGGTTACCAGTAATTCGTTATTCGTTATCAGTTGTTAGGAATTAGTTATTGGTTTAACCAAATAACCAATAACAAATAACTAACCCGCGCCTTCGCTGCGTTTGCCCGGGCGGCTCATAAATCCATAGGCCGGAGGGATAAAACCCAGTCTCACCGGCAGCCCCAAGTCCAGAAAATCCCTGCTACTGGTGCCAGCAACGTCTGCCAACGTTGATAAGCAGAAGCCTGAATGAAGCTCCCTCAAGAACAACATCTGGGATTTTATGGTGAGTGTTGCCGGTTCATTTTTTGCTCATTCAAAAAATGAACACCAGATGCAAGGATTACCGGTTGTTACCGTCTTTCAGGGTAGCGATGGTTCCTGCCCGCCGCACCATATGCACATAATTGGCAAAAACCCATAAAACCTTGTATTTCGTTCACCCAATTTATCCGCTAAAGCATCGTCACGCATAAAATTATCTTGTTAAAAGAAGCCCTGTTCAGATTAACCTGCAACCGAGGCATCCAGCTTGGGCAGTAGCGTTTCCTTTATATAGGGCTTCACGCCCTGCCGTCCGGTGAGTTTCAGCCACACCGGATTATGATCCGGTGGAATTGTTAACGTAAATTCGAAGAACGGGCAGCACAGTCGTTCCCGGGCTATGAAAGCACCAGCCCGTGAAATAATATCGGTATCGGCTGGAAGCTTAAACGAATATCCGTTCGGGGTCTCCCGAATCTCGCTGATCGCCTCGAAGACCGCCCGGCCGTTCTCGCGGTGTTCTTCAATCTCATTATCATCAATTGCTGAAAAGTCACAAGCGATAGGTGGCCGGCTGCTCATATCGATAGCGTGTTAGTGATCGAAATTTCAACTCATTTGCATGATAACATATTTTAGACAACTATTCAATTGATTTATTGAATAGTTGTCTATTGCTTACTATATTGACGGTGCATCATTCAGGAAAACCAACAGAGCGACATGGAAAAACGGACCTTCAAAAACAAAGTCTATCAGCAACTGGCCAACATTGTAAAGGCGATGTCGAACTCCCACCGGCTGGAAATCCTGGAACTGCTGGCCCAGGGGCGGTTTTCGGTAGCAGAGATTGCCGAAGAAACCGCCATCTCCGGGGCGAATGCCTCCCAGCACCTGCAGGTGCTCAAACAGGCGCAGCTGGTCAGCACACAGCGCGAGGGCAATCACGTGTACTACGGGCTGGCCGGGGAAAGCGTATATAAGGCGTGGAAGGCGCTCCGGGATCTGGGCATAGAACGGGTAGCCGAAATTGAGCGCGTGCTGCGCCAGTTCCGGGAGTCACGCCAATCCCTGGAAACGCTGTCGAGCGAGGAGTTGGCCGAAAAGATGAGGGGCGGGGACATTACGGTTATCGACGTGCGCCCGAAGCATGAATTTGAGGAGGGACACATTGCCGGGGCGGTGAATATCCCGGTTGAGGAGCTCTCGGAAAAGTTGGATGAGCTGCCGGATGACCAGGAAATCGTGGCCTATTGCCGGGGACCGTTCTGCGTGTTTGCCGATGATGCGGTCGAGCTGCTCCGGGAGAAAGGATTTAATGCCAAGCGGCTTGATGAAGGTTATCCTGAATGGATGCTTGAAGAGCTTCCGATTGAATATTTGAATAATAAATAGAAAGGCGAATTGTAAACTTTAGCGATCATGAGATCACTCACTGTCACACTTGTATTCGCATTGATTGCATTATCAGCACAACCCATTAGCGCCCAGGACAAGATGAAACGCTAAATAATAGGAACATGACTAAGAATCCCTTTAACGACATTGCTGAAGAATATGACGCCTGGTTTGAGGAGCACTCCGTGCTCTACCGGTCGGAGCTGGAAGCCCTGAAAACCTTCATCCCCCGGGAGGGCAAGGGGCTGGATATCGGCACCGGCACCGGGCGGTTTGCCGACGAGCTGGGGATCACTACTGGAATCGAGCCGGCTCCCAACATGGCGGATCTGGCCCGAAAGAAAGGCATCCAGGTGCAGATAGCCCGAGCCGAGGAGCTCCCCTTTGCCGATGAGTCGTTCGACTTTGCCATGATGGTCACCATCGATTGTTTCCTGGATAATCTGGAGGCCGCCTGCCGGGAGGCCCATCGCGTCCTGAAGCCCGGCGGGCGTCTGGTGATCGGCATGCTGGACAAAAACGGGGCCATTGCCCGGCATTATCGAAATACAAAGGAATCCGGGATTATCTACAGCCGGGCCACCTTTCACACCCCCGACCAGACAGCAGCCCACCTCAGGAAGGCGGGCTTTTCCGACATCGAGTTCCGGCAGACGCTTTTTAGTCCGGAACCCGAACAGGTGGAGCAACCCAAACCGGGATATGGAGAAGGAAGTTTTGTCGTAATCAAAGCAAGCAAACACAATGAGTAAGAACCTACTTTTCGACAAACAGGATTACGAGGAAGAATCGGTCTTCAAACCGGAAAACCTGCTGCGGGAGGCCCGGCGACAGAAATCGTTGCCGGAATGCGAGATCCCGGATATCTGCCTGCTGGAACCCGACGGGGATATCGTAACGTATCTTAACAGAAGCGGCAGAGCTTCGGTCAACCGCTGCTGGGCGGGGTATCACACGACGATGCATGAATTCGAGCTGGGTGGCCGGACGGTTGGCATTATCGGGCAGGCGGTCGGTGCTTCGTTTGCAGTGCTGGTGGCCGAGCAGATGTTCGCCAGCGGGTGCGAGCTACTGGTTAGCATCACCTCGGCCGGGACGATCACACCGCCACCGGACGGCAAGCAGTTTATCCTGATTGAGGAGGCCCTGCGGGATGAGGGCACAAGCTGCCATTACCTGCCGCCTGGGAAACCGGCGCTGCTAAACCGTGAGTTGCTGGAAAATATGAAGCCGCTCCGGTCCCACCCTGAATTGTCGGTGGGGATTGGGAAAAGCTGGACAACGGATGCGCCCTACCGGGAAACCGCATCTGCCATTGAATACGCTGAGCGACAACAGGTAAACGCCGTAGAAATGGAGGCGGCTGCGCTTTATGCCTTTGCTGAATATCGGCAGCAACAGGTAGTTTGCTTTGCCCATCTGACCAACACTATGGCCCGGGAGACCGGAGACTTTGAAAAGGGTCTCGAAAACGGGAGCATTGCCTCATTGAAGCTCATAGAAAAAGTCATCGAGAATATTAACAGGTAATACGTTTCCAAAAGCAAACGACACATATGAAGACAGGCAGTAAACATAGCAGCAAGGTGAGCCTCGGCCTGAAAGAAAACTGGAAACAGTTCACGCTGCTCGTCATCATCAACGGGTTTGTCGGCGGCATGGTCGGCCTGGAGCGGACCATCCTGCCCGAAATTGCCGAAGTGGATTTTGGTATGGCGGCCAAGACAGCCATACTCTCCTTCATCGTTGTATTCGGTATCGTCAAAGCCGTGTCCAATTTTTATGCCGGGGCGCTGGCCGACCGTATCGGCCGCCGAAAGCTGCTGATTACCGGCTGGCTGTTTGCCCTGCCGGTCCCCTTTATGCTGATGTATGCGGGGAGCTGGAGCTGGATTATTGCCGCCAACGTCCTGCTGGGCATTAACCAGGGGCTGGCCTGGTCGAGTACCGTGGTCATGAAAATCGACCTGGTAGGCGAGCGTAATCGCGGCCTGGCAATGGGTTTGAACGAGTCGGCCGGTTACGCCTCGGTAGCCCTCGTAGCCTTCGCCACTGGCTGGGTTGCCTCCGAATACGGCCTGCGTCCCTACCCGTTTTATATCGGTATCGGTCTGGCCGGACTGGGACTGCTGGGGAGCTGGCTGCTGATCAAAGACACCATCCACCACGTCCGGGCCGAATCCGAAACCTCGACTGTTCCCAGGCTCAAACGCCTGTTTGCCGAAACCTCGTGGAAGCACCCCAACCTGGGGTCGGTCACCCAGGCCGGGCTTGTCAACAACTTGAATGACGGGCTGGTATGGGGTCTGCTGCCGATTCTGCTGGCTGATCTGGATTTTTCGCTGGGGCGTATTGGCGTGATTACCGGCATTTACCCGGCCATATGGGGTGTCGGACAACTTGCTACGGGTAAAATGGCCGATCACCTGTCAAAAAAGAAGATGCTGTTCTGGGGTATGCTGCTGCAAGGGGTGACCCTCGTGCTGATGGGGTGGGCCGTCAGCTACCTTCAGTTTATCCTGCTCTCCTTTACGCTCGGGCTCGGTACCGCCATCGTGTATCCGACCTTCCTGGCCGCCGTGGCCGATAACACCCATCCGGGGCAGCGGGCGCAAAGCATTGGCATATTTCGGCTGTGGCGGGATTTGGGTTATGCCATCGGTGCCCTGCTTACAGGTGTTCTTGCCGACTGGTTCGGGATTTATACGGCGGTGTTTGCTATCGGAGCGCTCACATTTGCCTCGGCCTGGGTGATCCAGTTACGAATGAGAGAGAAACGTTACACACAAGAATCGAAATTGTAGTTTTGAACAAAGTTAGGTCTTAATATTTGACCAACGCTATGGTCAATATTTTTAATGGGGGATTAACTTCCGTAAATCTTAAAAGACGTCAAACGCCCTAATGCATTTTTTACTCTTAAAAGTAAACCGATTTTGTACCTACTTGATTTTAAGTCAGTATGTTATTTATCATAAACAATTAGCGTAAATATTTTTCCGCAAGAGACATACTTCATGTACCTATATTAGGGAATCTTGGCACCTTTTTTATGTGATATTTCAGCCTATCAGGAAAATCCTGATAGGCTGAAATATGCTTATCCTACAACGGCTTTTGTGTGTAATTGTACCGGAGATGGGAGCTTCGTTTGCGATATTGTCGAAGGCTACCAAGTAGTTAGCTTTCAATCTCTCAAAATTTATTTGACTCTCGAACATGGTACAGGGCCTATATTACAGACGAATTGTATTCTGTAATAAACAAGAGGAATTGTTACGCCACTTAAAACTCAAAAAAAAGAAGTTTACCGGAGCCCCGATGATAGTTGCGGCTGCGAAGTCCCCATAACCAAAGGAGCAACCAGCAACTGCTCGGGAACTCAAAATCCGACATGTTACTGTAGTAAACCATGAAAAAACCGGAGATTAAAAAGTATCCGGGGTTTTCCCGGGGATGCTCACTAACTGTTTTTGGTAAGTGAGTGATTATCCAATATTAAAAGCGATTGAAGGGGAAATAAAACCGGATGGGTGCTGCGACAATGAGTGACAACAACCATCAATTAGGGCTTTAGTCAACGGCCACCTGTCCCAATGTGGAGGGGAGTCCACCGAAACCTTGCCAACCGGCTCTTGCCGGTACTTCTGGGAATTCTCCCTTTGACCGCCCCCTTACAACTTCAGCTCTTCGTTTTGGCGTGATCCATCATTATTTATTATCGGATATTAACGTCATTTTAATGCGTTCAATTTCTCGCCGAATGTTGTCCTTTTTCATCGCTTTCTCGAATCGCTGCCCATTGATAAACAAATTATTGGTGTCGCTCACGCCACTACGTACTCCGGAGCGCCGGTCTTCAAGCACGCGTTTCCTATTTTCTTCGGCAAACATTTCTTTCTGAAATCGATCGGTATTCAAATTTACATGACGAGCACATTTCAGCAGGTTTTCATCTTCCAGATGATTTTGATGGTCAAACAGTTCGTCATGCATTTCCCAAAACTTGCCCTGGTCGGCGGCGGCCTCTGCCGCCATACCTGCGTTTTCGGCATGCGGATGGCGTCGGCTAAGCGGAAGATGCCGATAAATATATCGGATGTACCCATTCTCATCCTGCATAATCTCGTCTACCATCTTATATATTCGGCGACTTGTTTCACACTCATAGTCCCCATACTGCAAGAGGGTAATTTCCGCATCGCGGTTTCCACGCTGGTGATCTTCATCAATGACAGGAGGCTGCAACGTATCCTCCGTTTCTTCTTCTTGATCCTGATTAGAATGCGGGCGACGAACAAAATCCGGCAACGTAGTATTACGACCAAACAACCATTCTTTCCATGTAAGCTCCAGCTGACCACAGTCCCGATCGGGAAAACGACTCTGACGGGTTTGGGAATAATTGAGAATAGCCACCAGTATCACTCCGCCCACCGTATTGCCTAACGTAACGGCCGAAAAGAAATATCCAAACTCACCCCATCCTGCTAATCCCTGAAAAATTAAATAAAGCACCTCGCAAGCACCTATAATACAGTGGAACAGATCAGCTATAGGAATAAGATACATCAGTATAAAAACAATAGCGATGCGAGCCATGGCATCCCGTACGGCGTGGGTCAGCCATACCATCGAGGCTACAATCCATCCTGCCAATACGCCTTTCCAAAACAGATCATTCCAGGATACGCTCAGGGCATGTTCTCCAAAGCCCCGGGCCACTTCGGCCGCTTCGGCCGCAAAGATGCCGGTGTTGGCCAATGCATACGCCAACGCTCCTGCCCCAATAACATTTGCAAATAGCACTATGCCCCAAACGCGCAGCAGCGCGGGCACGCTGGCAATCCGTGTGAGCACGTGCGTGACAGGGGTAAGCGTATTTTCGGTAAACAGCTGATATTTGCCGGCTACAATCAGTATAAATCCAAGGGGATATAACATGTTACCGAGGAACAACGAAGACTCCGGACCTACGGCGGCCGTCATCGCAGCCCGGGCCACAAATGTAAGGCCGATAGACAGCCCCGCAGCCACTCCGCTTAGAAAAAGGAGACGCGCAGTGCGGCTAAAATCCTCATCGGCTGTGGCTACAATGCGATGAAAAATTTCATCCGTCGAAAATATATCACGAACGGCCTGTCCGCCCGCGGGTGCACCGCTTTGGGACTGGTCAATTTGTTCTCTGATACTGTCTGTCTTCATGGAGTTCTTCTATTAAATTAATCGAAATAACGAAATTCTATTTACTAATTCTTACTTACACATCGATTGGAAGAATAATGCTAACATTTGATATCGAGGAAGGATTTATTGAATAATCTATCTGGTCATAAAGGTATCGCTAATCTGATGCACGTGCAATTACCGTTGGCAGTCTTACATTTGTTTGAGCCTGCTTTACCATGGATCATCAATGTAATATCCCAAGAAATACTATTGATGTATCAACACATAACTCTATGTCATTACAACTGTCAAATATCCGATACCGAAACGGATCTCTTACTGTAAACGTTTACCCATTCCACGGTTAATGACATTAATACAAGCAATTAATACCATTTATGAGTACACAGATGAAGGCATCATATTTTGAAGAATTTGGAGAGCTGGATCATATTCAAACGGGAACCCTCGAGCGCCCTGAACCCGGGGAAGGCGAAGTCCTCGTCCGCGTAAAAGCGGCAGGTGTAAATCCCGTAGATGCAGCCGTAGCCCGGGGCATGCTTAATGAAGTAATCCCCGCAGAGTTTCCCGCTGTTCCGGGCTGGGACATGGCGGGTATAGTTGAAGAGCGTGGATTTGCTGCACGGCGATTTGAACAGGGAGATGAAGTGTATGCGTACGCCCGTCGCCCTACCGTGCAGTACGGAACTTTTGCAGAGTACGTATCTATTCCTGAAAGCTATGTTGCCCAGCGCCCGCAACAAATTACAATGGAAGAATCTGGCGCTGTCCCATTGGTCGGATTAACTGCCTACCAGGCACTGTTCCAGTTTGGAAATCTGGAAAAAGGTCAAACATTATTGATACTGGGTGGCTCTGGTGGGGTAGGAACCATAGCTATTCAGCTGGCAAAAACCGTTGGTGCTACAGTCATAGGCGTGGCCAGCGGTCGTAACCAAGACTACATGAAAGAGCTTGGTGCCGATGAAACCATCGATTATAGTGCCGGTAATGTGGGGGAAGCTGTAAAGACAGTAACACCGGATGGGGTGGATTTTATCTTCCACTGTTCCCGTGGAAAATCGCTCGATCAAAGTATTGGCACGCTAAAAAGCGGCGGACAACTTATTTCCATTACCCACAGAAATCCGAAAATCCCAGACGATACTAAATTTCGGTACGTATTTGTTGAGCCCAATGCCAGGCAGTTAACACATATACAGCAGCTGGCTGATGAGGGATATATTACGGTGCCGGTTTCTAAAACCTTTGATTTAGATGAGGTACCGATGGCTCTGCAAGAGATTGAGTCGCTGCATACACGAGGAAAAACTGCTATTATTCCTTAAAAAAATTAAGATCGGCGACACCCATTATAATTTCGAATATATGACCCGGTTACCCCTCAAGCAGTTTTTCGAGTTCTTCCATATCCACCGATTCTGACACCTTACCTTCTGCAAGGTTCTTCATAGCCTTATCAATCATCTCCAAGGTACACCTAAAATTTCATCAGAGTGGATCAACTCCCGTGGACTAAGGGTAACAAATTCGTCTCCAAACTCAGTAATATAGTGGTACTCTGTACGGGCTCCTCATATGATCAGGTGTTTTGGGAAGTCGATCTTGGCAGCGTATTCCCTTTTCTTTTCTGCAGCATTCATAGCTTACTCCTTGCCTGTTAGGTTCTATTATATCCAGTTGGATATCAAAATCCCATAGATAGGATAATTTTCACAGTTATACTACCAGTTGTTAGAAATGATGGTATATGGAGCTGAAATATTATAATCTAATGCAACAATGATTACATCGACCGATGTCGTTCTGCCCGTTTACGCAACGCCTCATACATGCCATCCACTTTTTCATCCATTTTTTGAGGGTCATTTAGGTTTGTTTTGATGTCATCTATCCGTTGTTGGCCACCAAGTACAACTTCTATCTCACCGTTAAGTAATCCCTCGATAGAGGCCCGTGCCACTTTTTGGGGGCTATCCATATCGCCTGTATTTGCCGATTCCATCATTGGGGTATCAGTAGAGGTAGGATAGACCGTCATCACGTGAATCGGATAATCAACCAGTTCTCTGCGCATCGCTTCAGAAAAATGTTTAACGCCCGCTTTTGTGGCTGCGTAGACACTGTAAAATGGCATGGCAATATATCCGAGTCCAGAGGAAATATTCATTATAGCCGCTTCGTCGCTCTTCTTGAGCAGCGGCAGGAAATGCTTGGTCATATAAATAAGTCCCGTGAGATTAACATTAATCTGCCCCAAAATATCCTCATCACTGATCTCCTCTAAAAGTCCGGCACTGACTACCCCGGCGTTATTGATCAAGATATCAAGGGAGCCCCATTCTTGTTTTATCGTTTTCGATGCCTCTTTTACATCGCTTAGTACAGATACATCTCCCTGAATTTTCAAGAATCGAGCCGAGGGAAATTGGTCTTCCAGATCATCCAACTTTTCAACGGTTCTCCCCATGACGGCTATATCAGTAATATCCTTTACCGAAAGTTCTTCAATTAACGCTTTCCCGATACCGGCACTTCCTCCCGTAATCAGAACATTCTTATTTGATAATCTCATAATCTGCCTCTGATAGTTTATTTAAAGAATACTGTCTTTTTTCAGATCAATTTCATACCAAGATAAACCACTTGTTAAAGGTATTAATTTTGTAAGTAGTCTTTTTGATACATTAAAGCCAAAATACTGTACCTGGCCGTCTCACTTACGGCCCTGCAGGTGATGGGCACCGAAACGTTTGGAATGACAGTGGCATTCTGATTATTTCTTTTTCTGTATTTATCTCCTGATATTTCAGTTCAAATTATTAGTCAAATCAAGTAAGTAAGACATGCTTTATACCAAGTTGATGAAGTTGTCAGGAGTTACGCTAATCCTCTTTGCACTCTCTTTCAATAATACAAACGCCCAGCATCACGGCTCTACCCCGCTTTCGGCTCCCGGCAATCAAATTTTTGGTGCCATTCAGGAGACGATTACAGCTTTGGAACAGGATCCCAATACCAATTGGGAACAGGTTGACCTGGAAGCGCTGAGGCAGCACCTGCTGGATATGAAAGCCTTTACCGAAGAGGTAGAAGTGCTTGAAAAGCAACCTGTAGAACAAGGCGTAGAACTGCAGGTTCGACCATCTACAGAGCGAGCCAACGTAGCTCTGAAACGCGTGTTGTCCATGCACCCTATGATGCTCAAAAAAGAAAAAGGCTGGACCATGGAATCCAGGCATAAGAATGGGGTGTGGACCATTACCTGTACGTCTGCTAATTCAAACGAAGTTCCTAAGATTAGAGCTCTGGGCTACATTGGACTCTTGGCTGCCGGAGTACATCATCAACACCACCACTGGATGATCGCCACCGGGCAAATGGATTATCCACAAAAATAAATGAAGAGTTTTCATGGGTTTCCCAACTGTTGTTACATGGAACCATATAAAAATTGCCTTTTTATGGCCTCCGACCACTGCTTATATCAAATTTAAGGATTCAATAAAAATGCGATGCCGCCATTTCGACGACATCGCTTGAAATTCATTATTCGCAGGCCGGACAAATCCGACGCAACATAGGATCAGTGGGACAGGAATCCGCATTCTTGGCATTGAGTGCCTGTTCGACGACCTCATCCCCAAATTTTTCCCGGGCTTTGGCTTCCAGTGCTCCTTTACTTTCCTCATCATCAGTATCGGCTGATTTGGAAACGGAGCCATTATGGTCGGAACCTGCCGCTCCGAAACCACGACGTGAGCCCCGCTTGTTGACGCTTTCGGTATATTTTTCGCCTTTCACCACCTTGTCAATAAAGCAGTAGTAAGTGGATTTCAATTTCTTTTCCCAGGCATAGAGGTAGATTTCATCCATGCTGTCGCGCAGCTGCTCGTCGATATAGAGCGATTTCGAGACCGACTGATCAATGGATTCCTGGAAGGCCGAGGCGATATCAACCTGTCGCTTAGGGTGAATTTCATAAGCTGTTTTGTACAGGTTCTTGTTGATGACGCCATCCAGCTCCTTTATCGGCTGAACCGAGCCGTTATTCGCCTTGATGGTCTGCGCCATCTCTTCGCTCCAGAATCCTTTCTGTTCCAGGTCCTCTATCAGCTGACGGTTGATCACAATATGCTTGCCGGAAAGGGTATCCCGGGAATAAAGATTGCTGAAGTAGCTGTCGATGGAAGACGTCGTGCCGGAAATAATTGAGATGGAAGCGGTAGGCGCAATTGCCAGCAGTACGGCGTTTCGGCGCGGCTCGTAATCATAGGGATCCCCCTGGTCTTCCATCTTCTGGTAGTGTTTGAACGCCCCGCGCTCTTCAGCCAGCTCCTGCGATGTGCGATAGGTAATGTTGCGCATAAAGGATCCCAGCTTACGTGCCAGCATCACTGCTTCTTCGGAATCGTACGGGATGTCCAGATCCACAAGCGCTTCGGCAAAGCCCATCATGCCGACGCCCAGCGGTCGCAGATCCATCGTATTCTTCTTTGCGGCCTCGGACGGGTAGAAATTTTTATCCAGGATGTTGTCGAGTCCCCGTGTCATGACCTCCAGCGTATCCTCAAGCTTGTCCCAGTCGATATCGCTGTTGTCTTCGTTAAGGTGTTTCGACAAGTTCACCGACGCCAGCGTGCAGACGGCCGTGGAGTCGGGTCGGTTGGGGATGGAGATCTCGGTACACAAATTCGAGCTGTTAATCACGCTGTACTCGGGACACGGGTTATGGCGATTGTGCTCATCCTTGAAAATGAGCCACGGATGACCCGTTTTAGCCAGCTTGAACAGGTATTTTTTGAAGAAGTTCTGGCTGTCACGTTTCTCATAATGCTCCAGCTGATCAGCCTCGGCCTGCTTGATACGTTTCTCATACTTCTTCTTGAAATCGTCGCCCACGGCATCCACCAACTCCGGGCATTCGCCGGGATCAAACAGGTAGATCGGTTCGCCTTCCTTGATGCGCCGCATCATCTCGTCCGGCATCCAGAGGCTGGTATTGAGTGACGGGGTGCGGAAATAGGCGTTACCGGTAGTCTCCCGCAGATCCAGAAATCCGTCGATATCAAGGTGCCACGGCTGCATCGACATCACCTGCGAGCTGCGCCGGCGTCCGCCCTGCTGGATGGAGTTTACCAGCGTATCAAACACTTTGATGAATGGGATCGCACCCGAGGAAGGTGCATTCAACGATTTGATGTTGGAACCGGTTGCCCGGATACGGGTCACATCGGTACCCACGCCTCCGGCATACTTGGCCAGAAAAGCGGTCTCCCGCACTTTATCCATAATGGAGTCCAGCGAATCATCGATCACGCTCACGTAACAGGACGAATATTGCGACGTGGTGGTGCCCGAGTTGAACAGCGTGGGCGTGGAGTGCAGGTACTCCAAATTCGAGAGTTTGTTATATATCTTTACGATCTGCTCATTGGAATTGCCGATCCCCATGGCCACACGCATGAAAAACCATTGTGGTTTCTCAATCGTCCGATCCTCGCGATTTTTCATCAGATAGCGATCTTTCAGCGTAGTCAGCCCAAAGTAGCCCAGCAGTCCGTCGCGGTCGAAATTGAGACTGTCGGCCAGCAGGTCGAAGTCAAACTCTTTAAGCCGTTCATCCAGCAGGCTTTGGTCAAAGGCCTGTTCCAAGTACTCTTTGAATCCATCCAGCCGGCGGTCAATATCCTTGTTGATGATCTTCAGCAGCTGGCGCGTGGCCAGCGTATCGTAGACCGGGTGCTTGGGGATGAGCTGCTCGATGGCCTTGAGCACCAGCCGGTCGAGCTCTTCGGTGGTGACCCGCTCGGGGACTTTCAGGTCAAGCTCTTTCATGATTTTGAAGACGAGCTCATAATCATCCTCGACTTTTAGTCTCTGGATGATTTCGAATATCGCGTTGATTATTTTTTGGGTGCGGAAAGGCTGTTCCGTGCCGTCGCGCTTTATGACTGTACGTTTCATAGTTGAATGTTTTAGTAATTAGTGTATTCGGTAGATGAGACTTCGAAAAAGTTGATCAGCTTTTTTACGTCTTCTTTCTGCAGGAATCGCAGTGGATTTTCATTAATATGAAACTCCTGCCGAAAGCCGAGCTCCTGCAATCGCCGGTCAGTGATATATTTCAGGTACCGCTCCATCTCTCCGGATGAAATGCCCAGGATCGTCCGGTCGCCAAATCGATGTTTGACATACTCAATTTCCAGGGAGGTTCCCTCCAGGATGACATTCCGGATATCCTGCACGTACTCGGTATCCTTCACAATTTCCGGATTTTCTTCCAGCATAATCAGGATAGCTTCGATGCCGTTTTGCAGGTGCAGCGATTCATCGATCAGTACCAGTTCCACCCCGGAAACCACGTTTTTCATCTTGGCCATATCCTTGAGCGCAAAGAAATGGGCGAATGAGGAGTAAAAGAAAATCCCTTCTAAGATGATGTTATTTAGCAGAATGGCCCGAAGTACCTTTTTTTGTCCCTCGAGTGTTTCGGGATTAATTTTTCCGTGACTTATTTTATCGATCTCATCGACAATAAGATTTTGCTTTTTCCGCAATATCGGATCGTCGAAGGCCACATCGTACATCTTCTCGCGGTCCAGTCCGAAGGACTGCAGTACAATCTCAAAGAAGTCGCTGTGGATATTCTCCATAAACAGCTGGGTGCTGAAGCTCATCTTTGCGTGTGGATCGGTGAGCAAAGGGAAAAAGGAATTGACCAGCACGTTTTGCACCAGCAGCTCCGACGAGCAGAAATAGCCCACAGCCGTATCAAAAAGCTCTTTTTCATCGTGGGTCAGCGTGTGATAGTCGAGGGCATCCTGCTGGATGTTCAGCTCTTCGGGAAACCAGACCACCTTTTTCTGTTTTTCGTACAACTCTTTAAAGATGGGATACGAGGGATCCTCGCTCAGTTTGATATTTTCGCGTACAGACGTACGCCCAATCAGTTTATTATTCATACTTGTGATTTTTGAATTCCTGGTTTTCATGATAGAACTATTGCTTAGCAGGAAATTACTTGCGTATTATCCTGTAATCCTCGCGCCATGGCAAAGCTGGTATCGATGGGATAGCTGTAAATTTTGTCATTTTCTTTCTCATACAGATCACGATCTGGTATGGCGCCGACCAACAGGGCCATATCCAGCACCTGATCGTAGAGCGAAAAATCATTTGAAGGTACCAGGTCGATTCCCGCATCTTTCTGGGTGGTCCAGTGCATCACCTTGAAGATCGAAATTGATTCATTCAGTCTGGCTTTGCCGGTCTCTCCCTTCCAATACGGTTCTATTACTTTCTTCAGGTCTCTGTTGATACCTATCCGCGGGTATCCAAGATTGTGGGTAATCATAGCAATTCGTTTTAGCTTGCAATTCTGAGGTGGGATGCAAAACGTTGAAGGGCAGGAGTTCACGGAGCTGGTGAGATCAGTAAAAACAGTCGGGTATTCCATACCTGCCTTTCAACAACGCCTTAACTCCCGAAGGCCTCGTTTACTGATTTAAAGGCAGGTCTCCTGACTTACCGACAATTTCTTCGAACCTTCCCGCCTCGTTTGGGGCTGAGACAGTGGTTAAATCAAAGAATATTCCGGATTACAGTTGCGGGTACAGCTCCAGCATTTCACTGGATTCCCTTTTCACCCCGACAGAATCGGGGCACCTTCAAACCTGTATTCAAGAAAAGAGCTGCCGCTCTCATTGTCAACGAATACTTTTCCACAAAAAAGTCGAGTTGTTAACAATTCGGCTTTCTTATTGAGCTCCTGGGGATAGACTATCTCTAAATTACGGTAAACTGTATATTCCTGTAGAATCATCCGGAAGATGAAACGTGTTCAACCTGCGAAGCTATTGTTGCTGAACTTTGCCGGCGAGTACGTTTATTGATAGGTTGGCGGGCAATTTCCACCAGCGTCTTGCGCATGAGCCCTATTTCGGTGAAATGCAGGTTAGAAGTTTAGGGCAGAGATTCCTACTCTCATATATTCTGTTATCTCCCTGTAGCTGCTGTTAAAAGCACTAAATACGATATCCTGTTTTCCTCGCCACTTCTTTTGTGAATTGCAAAAATCGGGATGTAGCCGCACAACGTCTCCAATTATGATCAAGACAGGGTTTGTCAATTCATTTTTGCGTACCTCATCCACAATCGTATCCACCGTGCCCAGGGCGATCTTCTCCCCCGGCAGCGAGCCTTTCTGGATGACCGCAACAGGCGTATCCGCACCGCCGTGATTGCGAAAAATCTGCGTAATTTCGGGGAGCTTCCGCATCCCCATCAGGATGGCGACGGTGGCCGAAGACCGGGCGGCCAGCTTCACATCTTTCGAAACCGTACCGTTGCGCGTCACGCCGGTGGTCACCCAAAAACTTTCGTTAACACCGCGCTTGGTTAGCGGTATGCCCTGCAGCTCCCCAACAGACGTACAGCTGGAAATACCGGGCACAATTTCCACCGGGATGTCGTGATCCCGCGCATGGCAAAGCTCCTCGTGCCCGCGACCAAAAATGAACGGGTCACCGCCCTTCAGCCGCACCACGCACTTGCCCTCGTTCGCCTTTCGGACAATAAGATCGTTCGTGCTCTCCTGGCTGTTTTGCGATGAGCCCGCCTTTTTCCCCACGTAAATTTTCTCAGCGCGGGGTGGTGCATAATCCAGTAGATCGGGATGGGAGAGCGTGTCATACAGCACCACATCGGCCCGGGCCAGGGCTTTAGCCCCCTTGATGCTTATCAGATCGGGATCGCCGGGGCCGGCCCCCACCAGTATGAGCTTGCCACCCCCGGCCGGTATATCAGGTTGAGTTTCTGTGGATTTAGTCAATGGCATAAGCAAAGTAGCAGAATAAAAGTACAAATATTTAAAATTACGGCTTTATGGAAATTTTGCCTATTTAATTTAATAAAATTATTCACTTTGACTAAAGTATAAATATATAAAATGAAAATTAACTCTATTTTTTAGTTTGAAAGTTTTATTAATTGATGTTAACATGCGAGCTGAAATTCAATACTTGCATAAATTAGTAAGGTTTTATTGAATTTTAAACTAAAAATATTAAGAATTTCGTCTTGACATTCTGCGCATGCAGCAGGTGTGGACCATAAAACTCAATCACTCGTTATGTCACCAGCTAAATCTCCCGAACCGGAACACATTGTCGTTGTTGGAAATGGGATGGTGGGCTACAAGTTTTGTGAAAAGCTCATCAACAAGGAAACGAGCACCAATTTTAAGATTACCATTTTTGGCGAGGAGCCCCGCCCGGCATACGACCGCGTACAGCTGAGCTCCTACTTTGCCGATGCGGACGAGGAGGACCTGCAGATGGCCCCGCGCTCCTGGTACGAGGAGCAGGGCATTACCCTGTTTACCGGAGAGCTCGTGGTGGATCTGGATCGCAAATCCAAGACCGTAACCTCCCAGAAAGGGCGCACGGTTTCCTACGACAAGCTGATCCTGGCCACCGGCTCCAGCGCGTTTGTGCCTCCCATCGACGGTACCGACAAGAAGGGCGTATTTGTGTATCGCACGCTTGAGGATCTGGATGCCATCACGGACTATGCCCGGGGCGCCGGCAAGGCGGCGGTAATTGGCGGCGGACTGCTCGGGCTGGAGGCGGCCAAGTCGGCCATGGACCTCGGGCTGGAGACCAGCGTCATCGAATTTGCCCCGCGCCTGATGCCGAAACAGCTGGATGAGATCGGCGCTCATGCATTAAAGACGGCGCTTGAAGAGCTGGACCTGGAAATTCTGCTGAACAAGAACACTACGCTCATCGGCGGCAATGGCACGCCCGAATACCTCGACTTTGAAGATGACGATCGCCTGGAGGCCGACATGGTGATTATCTCCGCCGGAATTCGTCCACGCGATGAGCTGGCCCGCAAAGCCGACCTGGAAGTGGGCAAGCGCGGCGGCATCATCGTGGATGACAAGATGAAAACCAGCGATCCCGATATTTATGCGATCGGGGAATCCGCCCTGCACCGCGGCATGATCTACGGCCTGGTGGCCCCCGGCTACGAGATGGCCGATGTGGTGGTGGAGAACCTGGCCGGTGGCAATGAGGAGTTTACCGAATTCGATATGTCCACCAAGCTGAAGCTCGTCGGCGTGGATGTAGCCAGCTTTGGTGATGTGTTTGGCGAGTCGGAAGAGAACAGCAAGAAAGTAATTATCGACAACAAGGCGAAGGGCGTGTATAAGCGTATCAACGTCTCTGAGGATGGCGATCGCCTGCTGGGCGGCATGCTCGTCGGCGATGCTGATGACTACAACATGCTGCTGCAGATTGCCCAGAATGGCTTCTCGCTGCCACCTGATCCCGTGGACCTGATTATCGGCAAGCGCGACGAGGAGTCCGGCGCCGGCCAAAAAGTCTATGATTTTCCCGATGACTCGATCATCTGCTCCTGCGAGAGCGTGACCAAGGGCGAGATCTGTGAGCTCATCGAGGAGGAAGGCAAAGAGGATATCGACAGCATTAAAAAATGCACCAAGGCGGGCACCGGCTGCAGCGGCTGCGTGCCGATGCTGGACGACCTGCTGACCCAGTCGATGGAGGCCCGCGGCAAAGAGGTGCGCAAGGTCATTTGCGAGCATTTCGATTACACCCGCCAGGAGCTCTTCGACATTATCAAAGTCAAAGAGCTGCACACCTATGACGAACTACTGGATGAGGTGGGCGAAGGCAACGGCTGCGAAAAGTGCAAGCCGGTGGTCGCCTCGCTGCTGGCCAGCGCCTTCAACGAGCACGTGCTGGAAGACCGCGATACCATCCAGGATACCAACGACCGCTTCCTGGCCAACATCCAGCGCGGCGGCACCTACTCGGTGATTCCACGCGTACCCGGCGGCGAAATCACGCCCGACAAGCTGATCACCATCGGTGAGCTCGCCAAGAAATACAATCTCTACACCAAAATTACCGGCGGGCAGCGCATCAACATGATGGGCGCCCGCGTGGATCAGCTCCCCGATATCTGGGAAGACCTTATCGAGGCCGGCTTCGAAAGCGGTCATGCGTACGGAAAGGCGCTCCGAACGGTGAAAAGCTGTGTCGGTTCCGTCTGGTGCCGGTATGGACTGCATGAATCGGTTTCCTTTGCCATCGAAATTGAGGAACGATACCGCGGATTGCGGGCTCCCCATAAACTCAAAGGCGGCGTTTCCGGCTGCGTGCGCGAATGCGCCGAAGCCCAGGCCAAGGACTTTGGCATCATCGCCACCGAAGAGGGCTGGAACCTGTTTGTCTGCGGAAACGGCGGTACCAATCCCCAGCACGCCAAACTGCTGGCCACCGATCTCAGTGAAGAAACGCTTATCAAATACCTGGACCGCTTCCTGATGTTCTACATCAAAACGGCCGAACACCTGGATCGCACCTCTACCTGGCTCAACAAAATGGAGGGCGGCCTGGACTACCTCAAGAAAGTGGTCGTCGAAGATTCTCTTGGCATCGGCGAGGAGCTGGAGCAGGAGATGCAGCAGCTGATCAACGTCTATTCCTGCGAATGGAAAGAGGTGGTCAACAATCCCGAGCTGCGCAAACGGTTCAAGCATTTCGTCAACTCTGAGGATGTCGATCCCAGCGTCAAATTCAAGGAGTACCGCGAGCAGCCCGTGCCCGCCGCGGCCGGCTGGGAAGATGAGGAGTAAAACAATTCCCCATTCATTTAACAATCAACCACGAAGAGCACAAACTACACTAATTCTTTGTGTCCTTTGTGGTTACATAAACCCAATCCCTGTTATCATCCAAATCACAATCCCTAAAGTTTCCCAACTAGAAAAATGGAAGCACAACAAGATGTCATTGAATGGTACAAAGCTGCCAGAGTGGAAGATTTTCCAAAAAACGGCGGCGCCTGCGTGAAGCTGCAGGACAAGCAGATTGCCGTATTCAATTTTACACGGCGTGGCGAATGGTTCGTCTGCCAGAATATGTGTCCCCACAAAAAAGAGATGGCCCTTGCCCGCGGTATGATCGGCGAGAGCGAGGGCGATCCGAAAGTAGCCTGTCCCTTTCACAAACGGGCCTTTAATCTCTACTCCGGGGAGAATATAAACGGTGACCAAGAACCGGTTGAAACCTACCCGGTGAAGGTGGAGGATGGATTCGTGTATGTCGGCCTTTCATAGCTTTTGTTTCATCACCGGCTACGTCAAGCGTCCACGCTTGACAACATGAAGCTTAATTCTTTCCAAGCGCGGACGCTTGGAAGAGCAGTGCTTTAAAATGCTCCATAATCCACAAGTGCGTAACTGATCAGTCCGACCCAGCCGCTTAAATATCACAGCCGGCGGTCCTAATTATCTGTTCCAACAGTGCTTCCAACATAATCCCTATGATCCTATCCGATACGAATAAATTATATACGTTCATTTTTGCCTGCCTGGCTTTCCTGCTGCTGGCAGATTATGCTCTCGCCCAGTTCACTCTCTCCGGCGAACTGCGCCCGCGTACCGAGCTGCGCCATGGCTATAAAACATTGCCTGCCGAGGGTGCTGAGGCTGCTTTCTTCACCGAACAGCGCTCCCGCCTGAACCTGGATTACAGCAAAGAGTTGTACGAAATAGGCCTCAGCGTGCAGGATGTGCGCATCTGGGGCAGCACCGGCCAGCTCAATAAAACCGATGGGCGTTTTTCGGTACACCAGGCATGGGGGCAGATCAACTTTAACAAAAGCCTCTCATTGAAAGCAGGTCGCCAGGAACTGGTGTATGACGACCAGCGCATCCTCGGCAGCGTGGGGTGGACCGCCCAGGGCCGCAGTCATGATGCGCTACTTTTGAAGCTTGACCAGGAAGACTGGTCGCTGCACGGTGGCCTCGCGTTCAACCAGGATAACAATCCACCGGAGCCCGCCAAACTGTTCGACACTTATTATTCCGGCGTCAATAATTACAAAACGCTGCAATACCTGTGGTATCACCGCGAGCTCGAATCTACTTCATTTTCAATACTGGGCCTGAATAACGGCGTTCAGCTGCCGGACAGCACCGTTAATTTTACCCAAACCGTCGGACTCACAGGTACGCACAAAATTTCAGATTTTGGCGTCAACGTCGCCTTCTATTACCAAACCGGCACCGATCCCACCAATACTGATGTAAGCGCCATGCTTGCCTCGGCGAGTCTCTCCTACTCAGGGTTGGATAATATGAATCTGACGCTCGGCGCCGACTACCTCTCCGGAACCCAGCCCGACCAAGCCGACAACCACTCCTTCAACCCGCTGTACGGTACCCATCACAAATTTTACGGCTTCATGGATTACTTCTACGTGGGCAACCCGCATAATCAGCCCATTTCATCCCACAACAATAGTGTGGGCCTGGTGGATCTGTTTGTTAAGTCCGGGTTCAGTTTGTCTGAAAAATCCTCGCTGTCGGCCGCACTGCACCAATTTTATTCACCGGTCGATATCGTCGATCCCAATAATCTCTCAAGCACAATGAGCAGCACGCTGGGCACAGAAATTGATCTTGTTTTTTCGCACGCCCTGTCGGATGAGGTAAGCATCGGGGCCGGGTATTCCCAGCTTTTTGGCACCAATTCACTAGAAGCGATTAAAGGCGGAAGCAGCAGTCCAACCAGCAACTGGGCCTGGCTGATGCTCAGCTTTAATCCTGTTTTTATTTCGATGTAGCAACCGATCCCTAATCCCAATCAATCCCTAACAAAAACTACTGTCGGGTAAGACCAATGAAAACCACAAAAGATACGAACAAGGCAACACGCATAAACCTGTTCAGTTTTGCTGCACCGCACATGCGGACTTTTCACCTCTCCTGGATCTCCTTTTTTCTATGTTTTTTCGGGTGGTTCGGGGTAGCGCCGCTGATGGCTGTGATCCGCGAGGAATTGAGTCTCACGCAGTCGCAGATCGGTAATACCATAATTGCCTCGGTGGCCATCACCGTCATTGCACGGATATTTATCGGGCGATTTTGTGATAAATACGGTCCGCGGCTGACTTACACCGTGCTGCTCATCTTTGGATCTATCCCCGTCATTGGCGTGGGGCTGAGCAACAGCTACGAGACCTTCCTGCTGTTCCGGCTGGCCATCGGTATTATCGGGGCCTCGTTCGTGATAACCCAGTACCACACCTCCGTTATGTTTGCGGATAATGTTGTGGGCACGGCCAATGCCACTTCCGCCGGATGGGGGAATATGGGCGGCGGCGCCACACAGATGATCATGCCGATGATTTTTGCAGGATTCGTCTTTCTCGGTTTTGAGGATACGTCCGCCTGGAGATGGGCGATGGTCGTACCGGGTGTGCTGATGATCGTGCTCGGCATCCTGTACTACAATTTTACGACAGATACGCCCAAGGGCAACTTCTCAGAACTCGAGGTTGACTCCGTGGCTGAGCTGGAAGGCGATGATGCAGAGCAGGAAGGGGAGCCATCTATGCTGGATGTGATGAAAGACTACCGCGTGTGGAGCCTTTTCGCAATCTACGGCGCCAGCTTTGGCATTGAGCTGACTATCAACAACATCGCGGCCATCTATTACTACGATTACTTTTCTTTGGATCTCGAAACCGCGGGCCTCATCGCCGGCCTGTTCGGACTGATGAACCTGTTTGCACGACCGCTGGGCGGGTATCTCGGCGATAAGTTCGGGATCGAATTCGGGCTGAAAGGCCGGGTCCGATTCCTCTTCGTGATGCTCTTCCTGGAAGGCCTGGCCCTGATGCTGTTCTCCAGCATGACGGTGCTGACGCTTGCCATTGGAACGATGATTGTGTTCAGCCTCTGCGTGCAGATGGCGGAGGGCGCTACTTACTCCGTGGTACCATTCGTCAATCGAAAAGCTGTTGGTGCCGTCTCCGGCATCGTGGGAGCCGGCGGAAATGCAGGCGCCGTCATGGCCGGGTTCCTGTTCAAGTATGAATCCATTACCTATCCCGAAGCCCTCTTTGTTCTGGGCGTCGTTGTTAGCATCACTTCGCTGCTGGCCTTCACCGTACGCTTCAGCTTTGGTGATGAGAAGGAAGCCCTCTACGAGCTGGAAGAAGCGATATCAGAGCCTGTTTTACAGACCGAGCCCGCTTTGGCAGATTAAATGAGTGTTATTCGTGATGCGTAATGCGTGATGGCTGCCGCTGTTACGAATTACGTATCACACGTTATGAATCAGAGAATAAAACGAAATACGCACTACTCCTTTGGGGGATTTGTACTCCCGGCTACAATTCAATCCTCCTGTCCTCCTTCTCCAAGGAGGAACTCATAGATGCAGAGTAATACCTGATAAATCAAAAAATAAGCACTCCCAAAGTCCCTCTTGGAGAAGAGGGATTTAGGGAGATTGACAATAGCAATTGAGAAAATTGAATAAGTAGTAATCCAATATGACCCAAACCGGAACCGAGAAATTTAAATCCACCTGCTCCTACTGCGGTGTGGGATGCGGCGTTGTCGTCGAGAAGAACTCGAACGGTCAGATTAAAGTCACCGGCGACGAATCCCATCCCGTCAACAAGGGCATGCTCTGTTCAAAAGGCATGAACCTGCACTACACCGTGGCAGACCACTCCGACCGGCTGCTCTATCCCCAGATGCGGTGGGCGCGCAACCAGCCCCGCCGTCGCGTGGATTGGGATACCGCCCTGGATCGGGCCTCCGCCGTATTCAGAACCTTTATTGATAAATACGGCCCGGATTCCGTGGGTTTTTACGTTTCCGGGCAGTGCCTCACCGAGGAGTACTACACGGTAAACAAGCTGGCCAAAGGGTTTGTGGGCACCAACAACGTGGACACGAACTCCCGGCTCTGCATGAGCTCGGCGGTAGTGGGCTACAAAAAGACGCTGGGCGAAGATTCCGTGCCGATCAGCTACGAGGATATTGAGCTGGCCAACTGCTTTTTCATCACCGGTGCCAACCCCGCGTGGTGCCATCCGATCCTGTTTCGACGAATCGAAGCCCACAAAGAGAAGCATCCCGATGTGAAGATCATCGTCGCCGATCCGCGGGAAACGCAGTCCTGCTCCATAGCCGACCTCCACCTGCAGCTCAATCCCGGTACTGATACGCCGCTCTATCACGCTATAGCACGCTGCCTGATCGAAAGCGGAAGAATTAATGAAAAGTTCATCGCTAATCACACCGATGGGTTTGAAGCGTTCCGGTCGCAGGTGATGGAACAGTCGCTGGAGGAGGCCTCCGAGACCTGTGGCCTAGAGATTCGCGAGATCAAACAGGCGGCCCGGTGGATCGGTGATGCCAACGGCTTTATCTCAATGTGGGCGATGGGCCTTAACCAAAGCGTGGACGGCACCGACAAAAACCTGGCGCTGATCAACCTCTCGCTGATTACCGGGCAGATCGGCAAACCCGGCTCCGGACCCTTTTCGCTGACGGGACAGCCCAACGCCATGGGCGGACGAGAAGTGGGCGGCATGGCTAACCTGCTTTCCTCGCACCGCAATCTCAGCAATCCCGATCACCGCCGTGAAGTAGCCCAGCGCTGGGGCGTGGATTCCGTACCCGCCGAACCGGGCTACACCGCCACCGAAATGTTTGACGCCCTGCGCAGCGGAGACATGAAGGCGGTCTGGATTATCTGCACCAATCCGGTGGTGAGCCTGCCCAACTCCGCCATGGTGGAGGAAGCACTAGAGGAGGCCAAGTTTGTGATCGTGCAGGATATCTCAAAAGACTCCGAGACCGTGGATTATGCGGATCTCGTCCTGCCCGCCGCCGGCTACCTCGAAAAAGAGGGTACCATGACCAACTCCGAGCGCCGCATCAGCTACCTGAATAAAGTAGTGGAGCCGCCCGGCCAGGCCCTGCCCGATGCCGAAATCCTGTGCCGTTTTGCCCGGAAGATGGGGTACCACGGCTTCGATTTTGAGACCGCCGCAGATATTTTCAATGAGCATTGCTACCTGACGAAAGGCACCAATATCGACATCAGTGGATTGAGCTATGACTACTTGAAAGAGCACGGTACCGTTCAGTGGCCCTTCCCCGAAGGCGCGCAGGAGGGTACAGATCGCTTGTTTACTGATCATCGATTTTACACCGAAAACGGTCGCGCCCAGATTCATACCCAGAATGTAAAAAAACCTGAACGCGAGGGCGAAGACAAGCCGCTGGTGCTGACGACGGGCCGTATCCGCGACCAGTGGCACACTCGCACTCGTACCGGCAAGATAAGTCGGCTCAACCAGCATATCGATCAGCCGTATGTGGAGATTCACCCGGAGGACGCCGGAAAACGAAATATTTCTGAGGGCGATGTGGTGGAAGTGATTAACGATCGTGGAACCGTGCGCGTGCAGGCTGTGCTTTCCGATGAAATAAAGCCGGGGGTGGTGTTCATTCCGATGCACTGGGGCAAGATTTTGAAGAACGACTTTTCGCGTGCCAATAACCTGACGAGCGACCGCATCGACCCGGTATCCAAAGAGCCGGATTTCAAATATTCTACCGTCGAAATTTCCAAGTTTACAAAGGCGAAGGAGAATATAGTAGTAGTGGGAGCCGGGGCGGCCGCCTACCGTTTTGTGAACCGCTACCGTGAGCTGAAAACGGACGATGAGATCGAGGTTTTTTCTAAGGAAGAGTACCCCTTCTACAACCGCGTACTGCTGCCCGACTATATCAGCGGCGAGTTGAGCTGGGAGCGCCTGCAAAAGATGAAGGGCGACCAGCTTGCTGATCTGGATCTCACTGTCCATGAAGGCACAAGCGTGGAGTCCGTGGATCGCAAAAACAAGACCGTTACTGATCCTGAAGGAAAAACACACAGCTATGATCAGTTGATCCTGGCTACCGGAAGCCGCGCTAATTTCCCCAGGGATATTCCAAATCTGCCCGGCGTGTTCACCATCCGCCACCGCACCGATGCCGACAAACTGCGTGATTATACCAATAATGAAGGGCACGTGGTTATTGTAGGCGGCGGACTGCTGGGGCTGGAGATGTGCGCCTCACTGAGCGAGGCAGATATGGAGGTTACGCTCGTGCACCGCAATCCGCGACTCATGGAACGCCAACTGGACCAGACCGCCAGCGAGCTGCTTTTCGAGCACGTCCGCGACCGCGGAATCAACGTCATTTTTAATGATGAGGTGGAGCGGCTTTCTCAGGATGGCAAGGAAATTCAGGCCGGCCTAAAGAGCGGCAAATTTCTTGACTGCAAGGCGGTCGTTTATGCCATCGGCACGCGTCCCAACACCGGTCTGGCCAGCGAGGCCGGGCTGGAGTGCAAGCGCGGGGTAGTGGTGAACGAGCACCTGCAGACCAGCGATCCGAGTATCTATGCGATTGGTGAAATTGCCGAATTCCGCGGATCCATGAACGGCATTACGGCTGCGGCTGAGCAGCAGGCAAATATCGCGGCCGGCTACATTTCGGGTGATCTCTCAAGCAACTATGCCGGATCGCTTTCCATGAATATCCTGAAGTTCCCCGACTTGGATCTCTGCTCGCTGGGTATGACGGAAATCCCGGAAGATGATTCGGAATACGAAGAGATCGTGCTGCTGGACCGCTCCCAGCGATTCTATAAAAAGTGTATCGTCCACCAAGACAAGCTGGTCGGTGCTATTTTAATGGGTGACAAGGCTGAGTTCAACGACTTCCGCATGCTGATTGAAAGCGAGCTGGAGCTCAGCGACCGCCGGAAAGAGTTGCTGCGCTCCGGTCAGGCGATGCCCCCGATGAAGGGCGAACTCATCTGCTCCTGCAACAACGTGGGCGACGGCAATGTGAAGGAAGTAATTAAAGATGGTTGTACGGATCTGAACAAGCTCTGCCAGGAAACCGGCGCCGGGACCGGCTGTGGAAGTTGCAAGCCGGAAGTGAAAGCGATTCTGGAGCAGGTGAGCAATGAGCAATTGTTAAAAGAGCAGTAATCATGTAGCTCGAAGCGCTGCTTCGTAAACGTCTCAACTCGAAGCAGCGCTTCGAGCTACAAACTATCGTTCTTCCAAGCGTCCAGGCTTGGAAATAACGGCGCGAAGTGTCAAGCGTGGACGCTTGACACAGCCTATTAGTACATCTAAATAACAAATAACTATTAACCAATAACTAGAACTTGATGAAGAAAACCGACCTCATACGAGCCTTCATCCCCGGCGGACTTTTATCCCCGAGAGATTTCAGAAAGATTCTCGACATTGCGCGGGATATGGGGAACGAGACCGTCCATTTTGGCTCGCGGCAGGATATTATGTTTCCGGGCGACGAGGTGGACCAGCGGAAGCTGGATGAGGAGTTTGGATCCATTCGTACGCAGTACGAGTGGAGCGGGCAGCGTTACCAGAATATTGTGACTTCGTTTGTGGCTGTCGATATTATGCCGACTACCCCATGGGTGACGACCGGCACCTATTATAATGTGCTGGATACGTTTGACTACCGGCCACGACTCAAGGTGAATGTCACTGATCCCAAGCAGAGCCTGGTGCCGCTGTTTAACGGGCAGCTCAATTTTGTGGCTTCTGAACATGAAGACTACTGGTATCTATTTCTGAAATTTAATCCCACGGATGATCTACGGCGATGGCCGGTACTTATATCCAGCTATGACATCGGGAAGGTGGCCGCGGCCCTGGAGCAGCTTTACTTTGACGCCAACCGGGATCAGTCTGTTGCCACCGATTTATTGTTTCAAAACATCAACCAAGAGCTGCAAACCAACAACCGGACCATCGACAAAGAACTGGAGCTGCCGTCCGAGCCGTTCCCCTATTACGAGGGGCTGAATAAGATGGCGGGCAGTAAGTACTGGCTGGGGTTGTACTGGCGGAACAACCGGTACACCATCTCGTTCCTGGAAAAAGTGTGCGATCTGTGTTCGCGGACCAACATCGGGAAGATCATTATCACCCCGTGGAAGTCGTTTATCGTGAAGGGAATCCGTGAGGAGGATCGCGACAAGTGGGAGCTGCTTTGTGGCCGGAATGGAATTAATCTGCGGCACTCTTCGCTGGAGCTCAACTGGCATCTGCCGGTATTGAATGAGCATGCCCTGAAGCAGAAGAAATACCTGGTGAATGTGTTCGACAAGCACGATATCAGCACGTATGGGCTGACGTTTTCGATCAAGGAACGACCGATCAACCTGTTTACGTCTGTTGCCATTTTGATGCACCCTAGCATTCGCCTGTTTGGGAAATATAATCTCCAGAAGCGATACAACGTATTTTACAGTAAGAATTTTAATCCCAATGAGGAGAAATACATTCCGTTTGCGATGCATGTGACCAAGCGAGAGCTGCCTAACGTGCTCATGAAGCTGAGCCGGATCTATTACGATCAGCTGGATGACGACGGGCAGGATCGAATCTGGGAGGAACCGGAGGAGGCACCCGATACCCAAACTGTGCATCAGTGCCCTGACTGCATGACGATTTATGACCAGCGGTATGGCGATCCCACAGCAGAAATCCCGGAGGGGACGCCGTTTGAGGATCTGCCTGAGGGGTATAGATGCCCGCTTTGTGAAACGCCGAAGTCAGAATTTAAAGAACTTGAAATGGAACTTGAGGGAAGTAAGGTGAAATGCCAAAAATAAGGGTTCACGCAGAGTCGCTAAGCCGCAGAGTTCTATAAATCGTTCTTTGCGTCTCCGCGTCTTTGCGAGATTCTTTAACAATTTGTAAACCAGCAAAACAAAAAGATATGTCACTAAACCTGAAACTCTTTGGAATAACGAAAGATGTAATTGGTACCAAAGAGCTGGAGTACAACGTCTCATCTGCTGCCAGCGTAAGTTCGTTAAAGCAGAAATTGATTGAAGAATTTCCTGAACTGGACAGCCTCAGGTCGCCGGCTATTGCGGTAAACGGGGAATATGCCAGCCAGGATCTGCCACTGACGGAGCAGGATGAGATTGTGCTTATTCCACCGGTCAGTAGCGGGTAGTTGCTTGTTGGTGTATTAGTTATTGGGCACCTGGGTTCTGTATCGCGAGGTTTAGCTTTTCTAATGCCAATTTTTAAGATGATCCCGCTGTAGATCTGTAAGGGCCTCTGGACGATAAAATTTTTTGTAAAAATCTACATCCAAATGATTGGCCTGGAAACCGAGTAGCGTGCGCAGCGGCATTTGGTAGGCCGGGAACCGGCCATAGCGTTCATAAATATAGCTGCAATACGCGATTGTGGCTTCCACTGTAGCTTCACTCACGCCCGGTGCTGTATTACTGACTTCACCCGAATTTAACCATGCACTGTTGGAAGCCCCTTTCCTGAATATTCCCTCTGCTCCCCACTTCATGTCAACAATCGTCCGAACTGCATCCTCCATTGAACTATAGTACGGCGGGCAATGGGGCTTAATCAGGACTTCCTCACCTGATTCCAGTCCTACCACCAACGGAACGGGTTGATCCCGATTTAGCAGCTTGGCCATCAACCGGTAAAACCAGTTCATTCCCAGGTAGCGGGAGGCACGTACTTCCCTCATGCGAAATCCCAGTGCCTCAAACCACCCGTAATAATGGGCCGCCCAGTGAGGGAATCCGCCCAGACCCATGGCCTGCGTCATAAGTGCCAGGTTTTGGATAATCATGCCGGCCTCGGCTGTGACGAACTCCGTGACGAGCGTCTCCAGCTGCTGGATAGTGATAGTATGCTCTTTGCTTGGATCATCCACGAGGTGACCACCGCGGCTCTGCGCAAACTTTTTGATGCCGGCAGGTCGAAAGCCTGCTCGCTCATCAATGGGATAGATGCCGTTATGCTCGTTGAAGATTTCCAGCAGTGCGTTAATATACATAACCGTAAAATCCTGGACTGGCAGAAAGTAGGTGGCAGCCGGATCGTAAAGCGACCACTTGTTACAGTTGATATTGAAGAAGGGCTCCAGCGGAGGCGTGGAGCGTCCATCTTTAATCCTGACCCTGCTCCGGTGGTATAGCTCGGTATAGTCTTCTTGCTCGGCGAGCTCGACCAATTCCGGTACGGATTCAGCCGGTAAATCGGCCGGTCGTTTGATGTAATAGGTGGCGTCCGGGTTCATCACGATCAGGGAGCAGCTTTGGATGGCATCACCGCTCGGTACGGTACGGCCCGTGAGACCTGCAAGGATGGTACCCCCTTCGCCCTCGTCATAGACCAGGTCGCCCAGCGCATAGCCCGTGATACCCGCGGCCGCATATACCAGCATCGCCTCCTCCTGATCGGTGAGTGGGAGCCCCTCATGCCGGCTTTCGTAGGCCATGGGACCCGAATCCATTTTCATCCCCAGTCCAAAGCGGCGGGAGCGGCGGCCTCGCATTATCTCAAGGAGTGAGTCCCAAGACGCAGATTTTTCGGATTTGATATTGTTGTCACTCATCTGATTAACTCCCGTCTCTAATATTTAGTGCCTGCTGTTAAACAATTGATATAATTGAATATACATACATTAAATTAAGGAAATGGCACGCTAAAACAGGTTGTCTTTTCTGGTGTAATCGATCATTTAATTAATGGTATTATGGAAGAGGGGAAGCATCTTCTGTATCCTGAAGAGTTGTCAATGTCCGAAAAGCACACTGCTATTATCTACTCTACCCCGGCGACAGGTATTCATAAGATTTGGGAAAGAGCCGGAATTTCCCACTTGGTTCCGGGATGGCTTATGATACTGATTGGCGTTCTGTTTAACGGGACCCTGCTTGTTTGGGCCTTGATAACACTTAAATAGCGAAAAGAAGAGGTGGAAATTTGTCCATCCAGAAATAAGTTGATGAACTACTAAGCAGTGTCAGTTGTCAAGCGTGGACGCTTGACGGAGCCAGCAACTAGATTGGAAAAATAAATGCATAATATGTAGGCCATTTACTATTAATGAACCAACATAAACTAAAAAACAATGGCTCTTCCAAGCGTCCACGCTTGGATCGCGACGGCTCAAAATCAGGTTCAATGCTGTTCGATCGCAATCCTCCGGAACAGACCGGACCGATGGAGGCGACCACCACATTTTTGTCAAGTGCGTCTTGCAGTTCTTCTTTAGAGGCTACCATACCGGCCACTTTCATCACATGGCTGACCTGTGTTTTGCTGGTAAAGAGCACTAGATCCACCTTGCGATCCAGAATGGCCTTGATTCCGTTTTTGAGCGGTTCCAGGTCATCAGGCAGCGCCCACCGGTAGATGGAGATTTGGATCAGTTCCGCGCTACGCTTTTTTAATTCAGTATTTAGCTTCTCGTTGGGCTCGCCATATTCCTGGATGGCTACTTTTTACCGGTCAGATCTGAAGTCCGGGCATGCTCATCCAGCGCGTTAAGAATTTCTTCCCACGTATTCGGTTCCGGTACTTTAATATCGATCGTCACATCGAGGCCGCGCAACACCTTGCTTGGCTGGTTTGGATCCGCGGGATACCACGATGATACCTTCAAGAGCCTGCAGGATATCATCAAGTTTGTACTTCGTCTTCATCGTTTTTACCAGCATGTCCGTGCCTACGCCGGTCATATATACCAGGATATCCACCTCCCCATCAAAAAGCTGCTGGGCAAAACCGAATACAGCAGTATGGCTTTACAGCGGCACCTCCTGCATGGATGGAGCACTTATGGCGTTGGCTCCCTGCCGCTCAAGCAGCTTGGAGGTCGAGTCTGCCACTCTGCTTTCAAAAGCGAGTGCAGTTACATTTTCAAAGGGGGGGGGTACCCATAATTTATTAGGCAATTAAGTTAAAAAATGAATTTTAGTTAGATGATACCAGTTAAAGAGGCTGAAGAGATTATCAATTCAATTACCCTGGATACAGGGGTTGAGCAGGTTCCTGTGTCGGAAGCTACAGGTCGCGTACTCCGTGAGTCGATCACTTCAGATCGGGATCTTCCACCCTTTGATCGAGTAATGATGGATGGTATTGCCATTCGGTTTGACCAGTGGAAACAGGGACGGCGGTCATTTCCCATTGCGGGACTTCAAAAAGCCGGTGCGCCCAGGCAGACACTTCGGAATGGCGTTCACTGTCTGGAGGTGATGACCGGGGCTATCCTACCCGGAAATACCGATACTGTTATACGGTATGAAGATCTGGAAATAACCGAAAAGGACGGGAGTGCAATCGCGACTATTCAAAAGCCTCCCAAAGCGCGTCGGCAGAATATCCACGCCAAGGGTACAAACCGCGCCGGGGGTACGCTGATCGTTGAAGAGGGAACGGTGTTGAGCTCTGCTGAGATCGGGGTTGCGGCTACAGTTGGGATGCCACAGGTCAAGGTCTCCAGCCCTCCCCGGGTGGCCGTCATTTCTACGGGTGATGAGCTGGTGGGGATCGATCAGCAGCCCCTGCCCCACCAAATTCGGGGATCCAATTCGTACACCCTTGCCGCGGCGTTGCGAGAGCTGGGGATTAAAGCTCGGCTGTTCCACCTGGATGATGACAAGGAGGAGATCGCCGATAAGCTGGGGGGACTGCTGTCCCAATTTGATTTGCTGATCCTGAGCGGTGGCATCTCCAGGGGCAAGCTGGACTATATCCCTGAGATGCTTGAGCAGAATAGCGTAGAAAGACTGTTCCACAAAGTCCGCCAGCGGCCCGGCAAGCCGTTTTGGTTTGGGAGGTCCGTGCAGGCCGTGGTGTTTGCCCTGCCCGGCAACCCGGTATCCACATTTACCTGTTATTACCGGTATATCTGTCCCTGGCTTAAAAGGCAATTGGGGATGCAGGAAGAGAAACAACCCGTGGCACAGCTTACAGAGGACTATACCTTTGAAAAAAAGTTGACCTATTTTCTTCAGGTTAAGATATCTCAGTCGCCCGAGGGAATTATGCAGGCCACCCCGGTGAAGGGTAAAGGATCAAGCGACCTCGCCAACTTGTGTCTTGCAGATGGTTTGCTTGAGCTACCAGAGGAAAAGAATCTATTTTCCAGGGAAGAAAGTTTTTCACTTTACCTGTATCGTCCAATGTGGTAAATATTGATATATACTTTTCATAATCTACGAGTATTTGGTTCTACCTCTGATAGATGATATCAGGTTTCGTGCTATACACAATGGGAAACATCAATTTTCGGCTTGGATATTGACTTCGTTTGCGTTTTTATTCCGTTTCAAATTCATTTTTACGCACCTCTCGAAACAGCTTGCTCATCTCATCGTCAGGGGCTCCTGATTGCATAAATTCTTAGATCTCTAAGACGGTGCTGTCATACAGGTAGACTTTACGGGTCCCCTCCATTCGGTTGCAGGTTCTGCAAAACGTTCGGCTTAAGGCGGTGATAGCTAGAAGTCCACCCACGTTACTGATTTGACCAACTAATCGTTTAAAAATCATCATTTCCGGTGAATACCCTTCATAGTACTCTTTTCTGTTGTTACAGATGATGTTATTTGAAGCTATAAAAATAACGGTACAGCGTACCAAGGTGAATAAAAAATTCAGCCTGTACATTGCTTAGTTTTCCTTTGGAGAGGGTATAATCATATTTACCCGCTGCCGGTATTCCTTATATTTTTCTCCGTGGTATCGGACCAGATCCCGCTCTTCAAACCATATGCCCACAAAAATGTAGCCGGTGGTGGCTATGGCAAATACAAGATGTCCGAGTGTCATTGTAGGCGTGGCCCAAAAGGCGATGAGAAATCCCAGCATGAGGGGATGGCGTACATACTTGTACAGCCCCGGCTCCTGGAATTCAAGGGGCGTGATTTCCTCTCCCTTTATATACAGCCAGACCTGCCGGAGCCCGAACAGGTTAAAATGATTAATCATAAAGGTAGTAGCCAAAACGATTCCCCAGCCGAGCCAAAATAGACCGTTCAACAATGCTGACCATAATCCGGCATCAACGCTCCAGATCACTTCCGTAAGTGGACGCCACTGCCAGTACAGCAGGATCAAAACCAAGCTGCTGAGCAGCACATACGTGCTCCGTTCCACATGTGAAGGGACGATCTTGGTCCACCATCTCTTGAATCCATCCCGGGCCATGACCGAATGCTGGACAGCAAATAGCCCCAGCAGTAGCACATTTATTCCCAATGCCTGCCACAGGGTTGCCGCTTCGGGACCGCTGTTGATCGTTTTGGGCACCCCAAAATCACCGACAAAAGCGATGGCATAGAGAAAAGATCCCAGGAATATGACGTAAGATACAATGCCGTAGAGAAAAGAAAGAATGCGCCCAAACATAGTAATCACCTCGCTGTTTTGGTTAAGTAAAATTGTATGATTTTTTATTGTCCGGCTATAAAACCTTGTGCCTCACGGGTACCGGCACGATTCGAGTCTTGCGCATTGGCCAATAGTCTTTCATAATATTCACCCGCCGCTTTTTTTTTGCCGGCTGCTTTTGCCGCCCGCGCCGCCCCCAGCAGCGTGTTATAGCGCCCCGGCCATACCGCGTCAGATGCCTCATAAGCTTCAAGAGCCTCTGCGGGTCGGTCGAGATCCATGAGCAGATTGCCCAGGGCTTCGTTGGGCGGCAGCAGGGCGCCGGGGGTTACCGGGTGCTTTTCGATCTTATTCTCCAGTTCGGCAGCCGATTGCAGTAAATCCATCGCCTTTTCATTTTGGTTTTGTGCATGAGCTATCCAGCCAGTCAGTATGCGACGGTCAATTTCGATATAGGTAGCCATATCGTCAGCTCCGCTGGCTTTTGCTCCATCTCTGAGGTCCCCGAGCTTTCGTTCAGCTTCACTCGCAGCTTCAATATTTTCGGTATGGACAGCCCCCAGCCCGCGCGCAAACCAGGTCAGTCCCTCCGCCCAGGGCGATGCATCCCACGGCAGGTATCCCGGAGACCGCGGTTCCAGTTTGGCGACCTTGTTCCATTTTTGCCTCTCAACCGCCAGCCGTGCCGGTATGGCGGCAGTATGAAAAGCGGCAACAAAAGATGCCTGGTGCGGTTCTTTGCTGAAACCTCTTTCTGCGGCAGATTCGGCTTTTTCATCTTCACCCCGCTGCAAATAGGCATAGACCAGATAATCTATGGCATGGAGGTAATGATGGGAGATGGATCCGTTGACCGGATAATTGAGCGCAGCCTCGGCCGATTTCAGGTTCCAGTCAATGACTTCCGGCCAGTTGCCCAGTCGCACATAAATATGGGTGGGCATGTGCAGGGCATGGGGAACCGCCGGGGCGATCTTGCCGTAGGCCTCCACGATGTCCAGCGCATTCCCGGCCCGGCCGTCAACGTCGGTGGCATGAATAGTATAGTGTATCGCACCGGGATGCGAGGGAATTCGCTCATAGATCTCCCGCAGAACCGCTTCAGCCTCATCATGAAGGGGATCCCGGTTCTCAGCCCGCTGCGCAATTGCCAGGCGCGTCAAACCATAAAGAGCAGCGATATCCACGTCCTCAGGATAAGCTTGATAAGCTCCTTCCACGGCCTCGGCCCAGCGCCGGATGCGCGTCCAGAAATCGGTCGTTCCGGGCTCACGGAAAAATGCCTCCGTCGATTCAACAAGCAGTCTTTCCCGCTCCGAATCGGCAAACTCAAGGGCTTTGTTGATCGTCTGCCAGCCCTGCCGGAGATCTTCTTCACTCGGCCGGGTCCCCCACAGCGGCTGGAACAGCGTCGTTGCCACGCCCCAGTAGGCCATCGCGCATTCCGGGTCAGCCTGCGTGATCTCCCTGAAGTCGTCCCGCGCCGCTGCGTACATCATATTATGCAGCATGGCCAGTGCGCGGTTGAAATCGGCCTGTACCTCCTCTTTGCAGGATACCTCAAAATCAACATGGCCATAATCCTGTGACTGGGCATTAAGCTGACAAAAAGGAATTGCAAGTAATACTATCGCAATGCACAATAGTGATGATGAATGTTGGTGAATCCGCATACTGACCTCCATAGATTTCTCTGTTGAATGAAAGATTAATCCGCAATCCAGCGGCCATTACGGTACACGCCCTCCTGAAAGGTGGCCCGCCCGTTATTTTCGTCAATAAAGTAGCCCGCCTCGTAGACCAGCCTGCGGCCTTCATCTTCAACCAAGCGGATGGCTTCCGGTTCAACCGCCCTTTTGTATGGATCATATACCGTTCCTTCCACCTCCACCGTCTCCAGGAAATGCTGCCGGAGAAAGCTTTGCGGAATGTTGACGACGAAGTAAAACGATCCGTCTTCGGTGTATACGCCGGTAGTGTAATCGGCGCCCCGGTGGGTGGTGGGACAGAGCGAACCGACTACGGCACAATCAAATCCCGACAGCTTTCCGGTGACGGTATAGGTGCCATCGGACTCCTGCACGTGGTTATGGGATTCGGAATCGGCTTCACGTTCCGGATTGCATCCGAGAATTATCAAGCACAGGGCGGCAATCACACAGGGTAAGGTTTTCTTTAGTCTGAAATACATCGTAATCCTCCATTTTTTGAAATGAACTATTCTTCATAAAAAGAGTGAAACGGTCGACCCGTGTCAGTCTTTCCGACCCGTCAGGACAATGGTATGAGCTCCCAGCCCTTTTGCGGCTTTCCGGGTGCTCTCGTTGGAGCTGCGGTCAAAATAATCCAGGCGGTCGATGACGGTTACGTTTTCAAAACCGGCCGAACGGATCATATCCAGATATACTTCAACCGGTTCGGCTCCGACGATGCATTCGGCCCAGAGCTGGGCGTTGGACTTCGACTTCTCGGAAACCGGCTTGGACAGAACAATGTCGGATATCTGGATGTGGCCGCCCGGTTTGAGAATGCGATGAATCTCCTTAAATGCTGTTTCCTTGTCGGGCACCAGGTTGATGACCCCGTTGCTGGTTACCACGTCGGCTGAGGCATCATCCAGCGGGATATCGACGGCCTGTCCTTCGATGATGCGGATATGATCCACACCCGCCTTTTCAATATTTTTCCTGGCTTTCCGGATCATGGCAGGGGTGATGTCGATACCGATAACCTGTCCCTCGGGTCCGGTCTTGATTCCTGAAATAAGTGCGTCCACCCCGGATCCCGAGCCAATATCGACCACGGTATCCCCCGGTTGTATAACCTCGGCCAAAAACGGATATCCCACCCCGGCAAACGGCTCAACGGCAGAGGCCGGAATCGCATTTAGTTCTTCTTCAGGATATCCGAGATGCAGGCAAGAATTGCGGCCGGTCGGAAAGTGAAATTCCTTGTTCGGGCAGGCGGCTACTTCGTCGTACATCTCCTGCACGGCGTTCTCTACTTCCTGTTTGTCCAATTGGGTTGTCGTAGTACTCATGGCAGTTACCTCTTTGTTTCTTATTCGGGTTTCTTGTTGGTTCACCCGCAATGTAATGGCAGACTCTTCCCTTGATCTTCCGTTTTTCTTCCGGGTTCGGTTATTGGGATAACAGATGTGCCCCTAATAACGAATAACTGGTAAATAAGCCATTTGCTTGAAATGCTGGATCAGAATTTTTTTATATCAGTAATTCAAAAAATGGGTGTCTGAACCTTGATTTGCAGGATTATGGGATTACCTTGATTAGAAATGTATCCCGGGCATCAGGCCAATCCTATAAATCACGGTTCAGACTGCGATATACTCAAGAAAGGCACCTGATGTAGGATCAGTTACTTGATTCGCAGGATTAAGAGATTATCTTGATTGAAATATATCGCGATCATCAAGCAATATCCCAAATCACGGGGCAGACAACGGGAGAAGAGAAATGAAATATAAACAACTTACGCACAAAATTATCGGCAGTGCCATGCGGGTGCATTCCGAATTGGGTAATGGTTTTCAGGAAGTGATCTACCAGCGGGCCCTGGAGTATGAATTTAAATTAAACGATATCATGTTCGTCCGGGAGTTTGAAATGCCGGTACATTATCGGGATTTACAGGTAGGTACACGCAGAGTTGACTTTTTGGTGGAGGATACCATATCTGTTGAATTGAAAGCCGTGATTAAACTGGAGGATGTTCATCTGGCCCAGGCGATGAATTATCTGGAAGCTTATAACCTGGAAATCGGACTGCTGCTTAATTTCGGTGCCCGAAGTTTGGGGTACAAGAGGCTGCACAATAACAGTCTGAACCCTGATTCACAGGATTAAGGGATTACCTTGATTTAAAAATCCCGGCCCATCAGGCCAATACCACCAATCACGGTTCAGGTTCGATACACAAAAGAAAGGCACCGAATATTCGATCAGGCACTACATCAAATCGGGAATTCGTTCAAGGCAGTTTTGGGAGACATTATTTCCCAGATTCCTATCCCAAGACAATTGCACTTTCCGGTTTCTTTGTCAACCGTTCCCTGGTTCGCGGGATTAAAAGGATTACCTTGATCAAAAAAAGTATCGTGGTCATCAAGCCAATCCCACAGATCATGGTTCAGGCAACGATAAAAAGCACCTATGTGCCAAACTTAACCAATCAATTCATACCCAGCTTGTCCTGCTGGTCAACCATGCATTCCAGATAATGGGCTACGGGAGAGTGGGTTGTTTCCGGCACGGCCTCTTGCAGTATTTGATAAGATTTTTCCCTGCATTCTTCAGCACGATCCCGATCCTCTTGAGTGATGCAAAGGCTGGACTCGATGATAGTGGCAACCGCTTTTCCAATGGGGTTATCGGTTTTCTCGGCAAGCTGGGATACGGCGTCTCCACATTCACGCGCGCGATCCAGCTGACCAGTATGAAGGTAGAAATAGGCCATCCACGGATACAATTCCAGGGCACAGGCCCCACATGCTCCCGTTTCATCCAGCAATGCTTCGCTTTTTTCTACCATTTGTTGGGCCCGTTTAATATCATCACTCTCAATACGATTCCAGATACCGACCCCGTAAAGCCGTTGCAGGCAATGATCCCTGACAGCGGCCTGATTGGCATACGCAAGACCGTCCTGGATGGCCTGCCACCCGAGCTCACTGGCGCCTGTCAGCGTATGAAGCACGCTCTTACGGGCCAGCGAATAAGCCATTCCGGCAGGCGATCCCACCTGTTCGTGCAGCTCCAGACTCGCAGCCAGCTCTTCGACAGCCTGGTGCCGTTGTCCTCTCCACAGGTGCATGGTGCCCAGCGCGTAGTGACAGACGGCGACACAGCGAAAATCACCCATTTCCGAAGCCTGCTCGGCTATCTGTTCCAAAAATGAACGTGCACGCTGCAGCGGCTGGTCACCGGAAATATGATATTCCCAAAGGCAGAGATGGGCATCCGTGGCCACCACAATTTCGGGCGACCAGCCGTGGTACTGCCGGTCCATTTCGTATTGCAACCCTTCTTCCCATCGGCCGAGTGGCAGGCAGGTCATCGCAAGGATTTCACGCGCCTGCGAGGCTTCAACCTTTGCTTCAGCTTTTTCGGCCTTTTGGAGTGCTTGCTTTGCAATATCGTACGCCTCTTTAAGCCGGTTCAAGTGCCACAGGTGGAGTGCTTTTGTGATTAAAACTCTAGCCTTGGCCCGATCATCATCCTCGACAAGATCAAAAGCCTTCTCCAGATATGTTGCAGAGCGATCGATCTCGGTACGGAATATGGCAACTACGGCCATCTTTCGATACAATTCCACCAAGTCCGTGTTGTCCGGAGCAATTTTTTCAGCAATTGATATCGCTTCTTCATAGGCTTCATAGCTCATCTCAAGTTTTCCACAGGCCCGATAGACGTCGCCAATACGTTCCAACATTTCTCTCTTCAGCCTGGTGGCCTTCTCGGTTTCAAGATTGTCGAGTACTTCACACGCTTCGCGGTACCGCTGAAGGGCATCTTCATGGGCATAGGCACTTTCTGCTCTTTCAGCTGACTGAATCAAAAACTGTGCTCCCTTGAACATATCACCGGCTCCCAGGTAATGCCAGGCTATTTGTTCAACCGGTGGTTCCTTAGCGTCTGTCGATAACTCCAATAGCCGGTCGGCTACCTGTCTGTGAAGGGTTTTACGGCGTGCCTGAGAAATCGACGAGTAAATGGTCTCCTGGACAAGAGCGTGACGAAAGGAATAATCAAGTCCCTTCTCTTCAAGCAGGCGTTCCCTGACAACTTCTTCAAGAGCTGTAAAAAGTTCCTGGTTTGCACCTTGATGGTCACCACTCCATACATAAGCCAGAAGCTCATAGGGAACCTGTCGGCCGATCACTGCAGCTATATACAAGAGATGATGGGCGGGGGGAGAGAGTTTTTCAAGTTTTTGGTCGACCAGTTGATGCAGGGAGGAAGGAATGTTTTTTGATACAGGAGACTCCGGCATTTTCTCGGAATGCTCATTCTCCCGGGGGTGATCTGTATCTCCCTTTTCCCTGTAATGTCGCAACAGTTCGAGCGCATAAAAGGGATTCCCTTCGGCAAGCTGATAAATTTGGCGGGCTGTATCCGCCCCTATGATATCATGTTCGGCATACTGTTGAAGCAGGCCTATATGTTCCTCATAGGTGAGCGGAGCAAGTTCGATCTTTTCCACCAAAGGCTCTTCCATATCTCTGATAAACTCCGGTTCCGGCTCTCCTTCTCCTTTTCTTAATGTAGCGACAATCAGGACAGGCAATCGCTCCAGGTGCCGGATCAAATAGGAGAAAAGCTCCCGGCTACCCTGGTCTGCTGCATGCAGGTCTTCAAGTATTACAGCGCAGTACTCCTCCTGGGCAAGTATCGCGAAAAGACGTTGTACCCGGGCAAAAAGATGGCCTTTGGCTGCCAGCTTATCGGCATGAGGAGCCGGGATGCCCTCACCGGCAAAGGTCGGAACAAGACGTCCGATCTCTACGGGAAGCTCTTCTTCAAGTTCGGGGTGCCTGTAAAGAATATCGTCGAACAGTTCGATAAATGGACCATAAGCCACATTCCCGGATGCTTCCCCACTCCGCCCCAAAAAGAACGGGATATCCCTGCGGCGGGCACGCAGAATGAGTTCCCGGACCAGCCGTGTTTTTCCGATTCCGGCTTCGCCACTTATTATAAGTCCGCTCCCGCGCCCACTTGAAAGGTCATCAAGTAATTGCTCTATGGTATTACACTCTTCAACGCGTCCGATAATTGGCGGGATAGATTCTGGAAAGGATGTTAAACGAGCACGCTGCTTTTTTTCTACTTTAAGCTGGCCTTCCCGGATATTGTCCAGAAGTTCAATAGTCTCTTTAGAAGGATCCATACCCAGCTCATTGCCCAGCCTCTCTCTGCAAACTTCATATTGGTGAAAGGCGCGTGTTTCCTGACCTTTTTTGGCAAAAACGCGCATCAAACCTCGGTGCGCTGTTTCAAGGGTGGGTTCTTTCTCCAGCGCCAGCCTCAGCATTTCAGCCGCTTCCGACAGCTCGCCACGCTTCTCATACTGCCCGGCCAGGGCCGTAAGGACATCCAGATATAACTGCCGGTAGTGCTCTCGGGGCAGCGACGCCCATTCGGCATATCGATCCATGGGCAAAAATTCACCACTATATATTGAAGCGGCATGTTCCAGTTCAGATAGGTCTCGCTCTTTGATACCTGTTCGTGCTGCTTGTTCAAAGAGTCGTCCATCGGTTACAACACCACCGGGCGGGTCGATTTTTATGAAATCATCCGTAATGTTGATCCAGTCATCGGCATCGTCATTATGCTTTGTAAAAGCTTTTCTTATATGATGGATTGCCTTGTAGAGTTGTGCGTTTGCTGCATTTTGATCTAGATCCGGCCATAACAGATCGGTGGCATGTTCCCGGGCCATCTGGAAATTACGTTGGTGCGCAATTAGCCTAAGCAGAGTTCGCGCTTTGCGACCTTTAATTTCGGTTTCATTTAGTGCTTGTCCATCGATAATAACCTCAAAACGCCCGAACAGATGCATCTCGAGGCTTGCGGACGATAACGGCTTTGACGATTCCATAACCCCAGTAGCTTAGTTGAGTTCCATCCCATTTAAAATATTATAACAAAATAATGGATAGTGTTCAGAATCGTTCTTAACTGATGTTAGAAATGATTTGAGATGACGGCAGGTCAGGCAGTTGCGTATCCATCGATCAACTCCCCCCCGAAATTATCACTGGTGAATGACATTCATACATTAAAAATGTGTAACTCTTTTTGTTCCGATTATTTATCTCACTCCTGATAATAAATGGATTTCCCCGACTTTTCTTTTAAGCTTAACTTAAGCCTATGCTCTTTATAATATTGAAGGAGTAACTGCAAATAGTGTATGTATCTAAGATTCAAATACTGAAATACGCTTTGTAATCGAGGGATTTGTAAAACCCTCACTCCTCGTTCTGAGGGAGTTGTACTCCCCCTTAACAAGGTCATAAGGTCGGTGGTTCAACCACCTCCCAACAAAATAGCAGGTTCTGCAAAGGTTCCTCATCATAACAACTAACCGGCTGGTACCATGGAACACTCACACGAACATGAGGATCACGGTCACAATCACAGTAGCGAGCACCCTGAACACGATCACAAAAAGGAACGCCACTCCGGCGGTCATGCCGAGCACCATGCTGATATGGCACAGGATTTCCTGAAGCGGTTTTGGATATCCATTGGCCTGACCATTCCCATCCTGATTCTTTCTCACATGATTCAGGAACTCCTGGGATTCGGGGATACCCTCCGGTTTTCCGGTGATACCTATATCTCCTTTGTACTTTCGAGTGTCGTCTTCTTTTACGGAGGCTGGCCATTTTTGAAGGGGTTATTTGATGAGCTGAAAGACCGCCAGCCGGGGATGATGACGCTGATCGGCGTTGCCATAACCGCGG
Source organism: Halalkalibaculum sp. DA384 (assembly GCF_043951955.1). NCBI lineage: Bacteria > Pseudomonadati > Balneolota > Balneolia > Balneolales > Balneolaceae > Halalkalibaculum > Halalkalibaculum sp. DA384. The sequence continues at coordinate 51,169 of NZ_JBINJE010000017.1, forward strand.
CTTATGTCTACAGTACGCTCGTAGTATTCGTCGTAGAAGGACAAGTTTTCTTCTGGGAGCTGGCTACCCTGGTTGATATTATGCTGATCGGCCACTACATCGAGATGAAATCTGTAATGAGCGCCTCCAGGGCGTTGGAAGAGCTGGCCAAACTGATGCCGTCGGAAGCGCACGTGGTGCAAGACGATGGATCTATAAATGATGTCCCCCTTGAAGAGCTTCAAAAAGGATTTAAGGTACTGGTCAAACCCGGGGAAAAAATTCCCGCCGACGGCTTGGTCCTGGAAGGGAAAAGCTCAGTCAACGAATCCCTGATGACCGGCGAATCAAAGCCGGTATCCAAGCAGCCGGATGACGAAGTGATCGGGGGTTCCATCAATGGAGAGGGGTCGCTGACTGTTGAAGTTAACCGGACGGGGAAAGACTCCTTTCTCTCCCAGGTCATTGATCTTGTACGACAGGCCCAGGAAAGCAAATCACGCACCCAGGATCTGGCCAATCGCGCCGCATTCTGGCTGACCATGATTGCATTAGGGGCCGGTGCGCTTACGTTTTTTGCCTGGACGTTCTTTACGACCGAAAATTTTGTGTTCGCCCTGGAACGCACCGTTACGGTGATGGTGATCGCCTGCCCGCATGCACTGGGGCTGGCGGTACCGCTGGTCGTGGCCGTTTCCACCAGCCTGGCCGCCCAAAATGGATTCCTGATCCGCAACCGTACCGCATTTGAAGAAGCCCGCAATCTCGGAGCCATCATCTTCGATAAAACGGGAACACTCACTCATGGTGAATTCGGCGTAACAGACATCCTGACGTTCAATGGCTTTGAAGATAAGGATGAACTGCTGAAACTGGCCGGCTCGCTGGAGCAGAACTCAGAACACCCGATTGCCCGGGGCATCGTAAAGGCCACGGACGGGTTGATGAACATAGAGGAGTTCAACTCCATCACGGGCAAAGGGATTGAAGGCCGCGTAGACGGCACACAGGTCAAAGTGGTAAGCCCGGGCTACCTGCGTGAAAACAACATTGATCTGCCGACCGAACAATATGAGCAGCTCTCGGGACAGGGCAAAACCGTAGTATTCGTGATTATTGACGACCAGCTGCAGGGAGCTATCGCCCTTGGTGACAGCATCCGGGAAGATTCGAGAGAAGCCATTCAAAGCCTTCACGACATGGGGATTCAGTGCATCATGCTCACCGGCGATAACCGACAGACAGCCGCTTACGTAGCCAACGAACTTGGACTGGATGATTTCTTTGCCGAGGTGCTGCCCGAGGAAAAAGCCGCCAAAATAAAAGAAGTGCAACAGCGCGGACTCAAAGTGGCCATGACCGGCGACGGTGTGAACGACGCCCCGGCCCTGGCGCAGGCCGACGTGGGTATTGCCATTGGCGCGGGTTCCGATGTGGCGGTAGAAACAGGAGACATTATTCTCACCCAAAGCAATCCCAAAGATGTAGCTTCATTAATCGCGCTGGCAAAAGCAACCTACCAAAAAATGGTGCAAAACCTGTGGTGGGCTACGGGTTACAACGCCTTCGCGATACCGCTGGCCGCCGGAGTATTATATACCTACGGCATAATTCTGAGCCCCGCTCTTGGCGCCGTGCTCATGTCACTCAGTACCGTGATCGTGGCGATCAATGCGCGGTTCCTTAAAATCGAACGCTAAAAATGAGGTTATTATGAAACTTGTTAAAGCGTTTATCCGATCAATACACGGCGCTCCGCAACGAAGGCTATTGTTGTATGGCTGTTTTCGAAGGCGAAGGAACGGGGCGGTACAGTAATCACCAGCAACATCACAATTGAACAGTAGTAATACCATGTTTTACGATCACCATCTTAGTAGGAATGCACTGGATCCGGCGGATCATTGTAGTTGGCCTTATTCTTTTGATAGTTTTCAATCTCATTCCATATCGACCCAATAACGATTTGGAGGAGGATGCCATGGAAATAGTAAAAAGAAGGTTTGCCCGTGACGAAATTGAACGGGAAGAATTTGAAGAAAGGAAAAAAATCTAACGAATGATTAACCATCAATAAAGTGACAAACAGGGATACAACCCATACGAAAAGTCGATACCAATTTGTCGCCCCTTTGTACAACCTGATGGAGTGGCCGGTAGAGCAACTGTGGTACAAAAAGTGGCGACGGGTGCTATGGCAGAACATTCACGGGCCAAACGTTTTGGAAATTGGTGTGGGCACCGGTAAAAACATCCCGTACTATCCTGATGATATTGAAATAACGGGAATCGACCTCTCTTCCGGCATGCTGAAACGCGCCAAAAAACTGCTGGCAGAAAAGCAAAAAGATCATGTTACCCTCAAAGAGATGGATGTTCAAAATATGGATTTTCCCGATAACCATTTTGACGATGCGGTTGCCACCTTTGTGTTTTGTTCCGTCCCCGATCCCATCCTGGGATTAAAAGAAGCCCTGCGCGTCACCCGGCCCGGCGGGCAGCTGCACCTGCTGGAACACATGAAGCCGGAACCGGAACAGTCCCTCCTGGCCGGCCTAATGGAGAAACTGGATGCACCCATCCACTACCTGAGTGGCGTTCATATCGCCCGGCAAACCGTAGCTAATGTTGAAAAGGCCGGCTGGAAAATAGAGCAAGTCCGGGATTTAACTGCCAAAGGGATCTTTAGACAGATTGAAGCCTCTAAACCACACTAACCCTCTAGCCAGCGACAGCCCCACCACGAATGTACTTCCTTCACCTTGTCCCTCACTGTAGACGCGAATTTTACCGTTATAAAGTTCTACAATGGCTTTGACCAATGGCAGCCCGAGTTACTGCTCCTGCACTTCTGATTCATTGGCCCGGCAGAACCGCTCAAACAGGTGCTTTTGGGCCTCCTCATCAAAACCGATCCCGGTGTCGCTCAGGCGGATAGCCTGCCTGGATTACCTCACCAGGAAGTTTATTCTTCAGCAAGGCAAAGGGAAAATGGCCGCGCAGACGTAGCTTTGCACGTTGAGCAGGTAATTTTCCCTTTAACGCAGTTGAAGGGAAAATCTACCAGCGCTTTACCCCCTGTCAAATAAAAAGGTCGGTAACATATGAGGTAAGATACTGCCTGCCATTAGGGTACATGATTTATGCATCATTATCGTGAGAAATACAGGCTAAGGGTTTAGAATCCTTGGAGAGATTACTGTTGAAAACTCGCAGCGTCGTATCATTGCCAGGGATATCGTAACTTTCCGCCCATTTATCAGTACAATACACTTCGTCTTCATCAGATTAAGAAAATATCGCTATGTATCTCCGAATCACCCGTCCTGTTGTCCTGCTGGCGCTGATGCTTTCCCTTTCAGATCCTGCTTATGCCCAAAAAACGATCAGCGGCACCATCACCGACGCATCCAGTGGAGAGTCGCTTCCCTCGGCCAATATCTCAATCGAAGATACCTATCGCGGTACCATCAGCAACCGCGACGGGCGCTACTCTCTTACCATTCCCGACTCGCTGCTGCCGGCAACAGTTGTGGTCCGCTATCTCGGGTATAACACCGATAAACGAACGATCGAGCGAAGCTCGAACAGCACCCAGGATTTTCGGCTTGAACCCTCCACCCTCCAGATGGACGAGGTCGTGATAACGGGAGGGGATCCCGCCATTGGCATCATGCGCAGGGTCATTGAACGTAAACAACAGTGGCGGAAACGGCTGGATACCTACCGCGCCGAGGCCTATACCCGGCAGACCATTTCCAACGACACCGCCATCGTGATGATCTCGGAGTCTGTTTCGGAGGCGTTCTGGGACAAGGAACAGGGACACCGCGAGGTGCTTAAATCGCGACGACAGACCGCCAATATCGCAGCCAGTGACAACTTTGCGGGGGTCAGCTACTTTCCCAACCTGTATGACGACAACATCGAAATTGCCGGATTTCAACTCGTGGGTGTCACCCACCCGGAGGCTCTTACATACTACGATTTCAGGCTCGAAGACTACCGCAATATCGACGACCGGGTGGTGTACGAAATATCTGTTTCGCCGGCCCGCAAACTCCAGCCCCTGTTCGAGGGCACCATCTACGTGCTCGACCGGGAATACGCCCTGCTGGAAGTGAGCCTGCAGCCGAACGACGTCGTGACCTTTCCACAGCCTGTCAGGGATTTCAACACTTTTTACGAGCAGCAGTTCAACAACTACGGAAAAGAGTTCTGGTTGCCGGTCGACATGCGAATCCGGGGCGACATCAAGATTTCGATGGTGGGCCTCGATTTCCCGACTATCAGGTTTCGCCAGGTCTCCCAGATATCAAATTACGAGGTGAACATTCCGCTCCCCGATTCCCTTTACCGGAAGAAGGAGCATATCACGGTCGATACAACCACCACCGGGGCCGATTCGCTGTTTGTGAGCGCCGTGAAATCGGTTCCCCTTTCGAGAGAAGAGGAAGTAGCCTACTCCAGCTTGGACAGCACCGCCACCCTGGAAAAGGCGTTTAAACCCTCCGGCTTCCTGGCTCGGTTCATCGATGAAGAGGGGGATGAGAACGGCAACGGTGACGACGGATCCGGGTTTTTGAATCGAGTTCCGGGCAGTTTCTCACCCGTTTTCCGCTACAACCGGGTGGACGAATTTTACGGCGGGCTGAAATATGATATCGGTATAGCTGATCGGGTGGAGCTGAATGTTCGGGGCGGCTACAGCACCGGCTACCGGGCGTGGAGCTACGGAGGCGGACTCGAGTATGAATTGGTGAATGCCAAGGGATTTGACCAGTCCATTGGGCTGGAATACCTAGCCGGTACCGTCCCCCAGCAGCAGTCGGCCATCTACGGGGCCTACTTTACCACGGTGACCAACCTGCTGGGTGAACGCGATTACTACAACTATTTTCGCAGCGAAGGATACCGGGTGTTTACCGGGCTGGAATTTCCGCGGGATCTATCGGCAGTTGTCGGCTTCAACAGTCAGGAACACTCCTCCCTGTCACAAAATACCAGCTACGATCTGCTGGGGCGGTCGCCCCGTCTGCAGCTGAATCCCGATGTGGAAGAGGGATCGCTGCGTTCGCTTGACCTCAGGGCGGGGTACAACCTGGACCAGGGATACAATTTTGGCGTCACGGGAATCGATAAAATTGCGTTTTCAGTTGAACTGTCGGATGATATGCTGGGCAGTGATTTTAACTTTGCGAGGTACACCGGTTCTGTGCAGTGGAGTTTTCCCACTTTCTATCAGCGCCGGTTCCTTTCCAACACGCTGGACCTCAACCTTGCAGCGGGCACGTTCAGTGGCAGGCTCCCCCTGCAGCGGCTGGGGCTGCTGGATGTTTCAATCGACCATTTCAGCCCGTTCGGCACGCTGAAGACCCGCCAGCAGACTCCCTATATGGGTGAGCAGTACCTGATGCTTAATGCCGAGCACAATTTCCGGACCATTCCGTTTGAAGCGCTGGGACTACAAAAACCGGTCGACTGGAACTGGAGCCTTATTATCTTCGGCGGGGCCGGCAAAACCTGGATCTCCGACACCCGCAAACAGGCCATCCTGGACCGGATGGGATACCTGGTACCGGAAACCGGCGACCCACACCTTGAGGCCGGCATCTCCCTGAACGGCATTTTCGGTTTATTCAGGATCGACCTGGCCCGGCGACTGGATCAACCCGCCTACCTGTTGAATATAAGCGTGGCACGTATTTTCTAGTCTGCACGAAAGGGTTGCATCCGGCCTTCCGATGGTGCCCTATAATATGCATTAAAAAAGGCGAATCCCCGCGTCGGGGATTCGCCTTGAAGTTGATTACTCCGGATCAGCCGTTAGTTGGACGGAGTGTACTGGTAGGGGCTGATCGGGTGTGATTCTGCGCGACGATTCTTGCGGCAGCCTGGATCATCCGGACCGGCCTGCTCATAGCAGGGAACCGGTGCTTTACCCAGTCCACGAGAATCAATACGATCTTCGGAAACGCCGTTTTCAGTGTAGAAGTCGACCACGGAAACAGCACGTCGCTGGCTGAGGCGCAGGTTGTACTGGTCGCCCCCAATATGGTCAGTATAAGCATCTATGCGAACACGGAAATTGGGCGCATCGAGCAGTTGCTGCACGTTCTCCGTAAGAATTGCAGCTGCCTGATCGTCAATATTCGATTTATCGAAATCAAAATTGATCGTGCCAAGGTCACCTTCTCTTATATAGGCGGGATCCTGGGCATCATTGGGATCGGTATCCATTTCAATTTCCTGACCGTCGGTAAATCCGTCACCGTCGCTGTCAGGATTATTGGGATCCGTATCATAATCCATTACCTCTTCATAATCATTCAGGCCGTCCCCGTCGCTGTCAGCGTTGTTGGGATCGGTGCGATAGTCATTAACTTCCTGTCCATCCTCAAGTCCGTCACCATCGGTGTCGGCATTGTTGGGGTCCGTATCATAGGAATTTACTTCAGGTCCATCCTCAAGTCCGTCCCCATCCGTATCCGCGTTAAGTGGATCGGTATCATACTCGTTAACTTCATCCCCATCGGTTAAACCGTCCCCATCAGTGTCGGCGTTGTTGGGATCGGTACCTAATTCAGCCTCTTCGGCGTCGGTTAATCCGTCACCATCGGTGTCTACTGGTTCTTGTACGGCGGGTTCACTCGAACCACAGCCATATTGAAGGGTGACCCCTCCCGCTAATAATATGGAAACAAGTAATATATTGAGAGCTCGTTTCATTGAATTTACTCCTGTTATTGTATGTTTATGATTTTGAAGAATGTATATTTTGTGAAACTCATCTGTGAAGCGCCTTTTTTAAGAAGCCACTAAGCAATGAAAATAATGATACTGGGGAACTCAAACAAAATTTGATGAAATTATTAGCAAAGATATCTTATATCCCATATATTTGCATTTCCCAATTGGGGCTATAGCTCAGCTGGCTAGAGCGCTTGCATGGCATGCAAGAGGTCCGGGGTTCGAATCCCCGTAGCTCCACTTTTTAGTCGCATTTCTCAACATCGCTTCAGTCAACAGTTAAATATAAATTCCTGTTAGAATCAAAAGTTCCGGGAAATTATTACAAATTGGCTTAATTGTTATAAAATAGTTATTTAATTAGGGCGTAAAAGAATATTGTCAAGATATAAATCAACAAGGCGGATCGGGCTTACAATGAGGTTGTCATAACCATTTACAGGAGGCTTTTATGAACAACTGTATATCCATCTACAAACGACCCATACAGCTCTCTTTACTGGCATTCCTTCTTTTTTTGCTGGGTTTACCGGTGCATTCCGTGCGTGCGCAGAGCCCTGTTGAGCTGGACTTGACTTTGCAGCCGCAGCTTACCAGGGCCCAGGTTCTCGGCTTGTCCAACCTGGGAATAAATCGTTCGGGAGAAGGTGCCCCCCTGTTTAACCTTGTAGTGCGAAACAACACAAACCAGGAGCAGCGGGACCTTTATTTTGAAATTGAGATCGGCTCAGGCAGGGTCGGCACTATAGCAACTCTCTACCAGCGTTCGGACCGCCCTTTCCATCTGAATGCCGGTCAAGTGGTGGTGGCCAGCAATAACCAGCTGCAGAACGGGGTTCCCGGCGTTGAAGAAAGCATCCGATTTAGTGGGGGACTGACGGAGCAGGGAGAACAGTTCCTTAATGACCTGGGAGGAGCAACCACGCTCCCCGCAGATATCTATACGGTAACGCTGAGTCTGTACCAGGGAGACAACAGCCGCAGCGGAGGCGATCTGCTGGATACCATTGAGCAGAGTTTTGGAGAAAATATCTCCACCGATACCAGTATCGACCTTTACCTGGTGCAGCCCGGGGGAGTTGCGGGCTCGGGTGAGCAAATTACCACCACGCTGCCGGTATTTCGGTGGGACGGGCCAACCAATATTGATTACCGTCTCATAGTGGTTGAAGATAACGGGCAGAGCCCCGAAACGTTGATACAGTCCGCACTCGGTACCGAACCGATCCTGGCAAATGCGAGCTCTACCGGAGGCAGCCTGCTTGATTTTGAAATAATTGACGCCCGCCTGAACAATATCACCTTTTCCACCCCGCCTTCCGGAGTGCAGAACCTGGAAGACGGAACCAGGTATTACTGGCAGGTTTTCGCCAACCGCCAAACGGTGGAGGCGGCTGAAAATATCCCTTCCGAAATCTGGGAGTTTTCCGTCGCATCCAACCAAACCAGCACAACGGTCAATGTTACGGATGAAATGGAGAACTCGCTCAATCTCCTGCTGGGAGAACAGCTAAACCAGCTGAATGAGCAGGGATTTAACTTCAACTCCATTGTCATAGAGGGACAGACCTATCGCGGTGCCGCAGCTGTCCAGAAACTTCGGGAACTTGGCGGCAGGATTGAATCCGGGGAAATATCAATTATTGTTGAATAAATGGAATCATGACGTGGAATAAACTGACATCGATGTTGGGATGGCCGCTCGCAGCTTTTTTTATTGCCGGCCTGGCCTCGGCAGAAATGTATAACTATACCTCCGCCGACCGTCCCCTTGCATTTGTGCGCCGTTTCAAGCCGGAAGTCAATATTCTGCCCAAACAGATTGAGCCCCAAAAAGGGGAGCCGCTATACAGCGGGGACACCTTGCGAACCTACGAGGAAGGATATGCAGCCGTCCAGTTCATGGATAAAAGCTTCGCCAAAGTAAAGCCGAACTCTGAACTGACCGTGCGGGGAGAAGTCAACAACGACAAGAGCACCTCGGCACGCATTGCACTGGAGGCCGGCGAAATCTTTATGGAGGTTACCCAGCGATCTGACAACAATTTCGAAGTGGCCACCTCCAAGTCCGTAGCATCGGTCAAAGGCACAAACTTCGGAGTACGATCGGACAACTACGCCTGGGTGGAAGAGGGAATCGTGGAGTTTATGTCCACTGAAACCGGCCAGACTGTTTCCCTCACCGAACGCATGTACGGGCAGGTGAACGAGGACAACAGCATTACCACCGGGGAACTGACGGAAGATGAGTTGCAAAGTCTGAGGAGTGGTTACGACGAGCTGGATGGAGATACCGGCGCCCCCAAACAGATGAGATTGCGGTTTCGGGATGAAAACGGAGAAATCAGGGAGATACAAATTGAGTATTACGACAACAGTGATGAGAGTGGCACCGACAACGAAAACGAATAAAACGGTAGGTTAAGGCATACTTTTTGAACATAATGAATGGAAAAAGTAACATTAGACTGGCTTCTGCTTTCGGGGATAAGCAACCGGTGTTACTACTGGCATTACTGCTGCTGCCTTGGCAAATTTTGCTGGCCGGCGACAATCCACAAAGTAATTACCGCGTGCAGCACCAGGCCCCTGTGGTGGTAGAGCGGTCAGAACCGGTTACGCTGGCATTCGATATCCCCGGCCTCAATCAAAATAATGTGCAGGACGCCTTTCTGTTCTACAGGTACGACGGGGAGATATCGTATCGCCAGCAGCGCACCTCGTACGATCAATCCTCCTTTAAGACCCAGCTCACGGTTGATAATGAAAATGCCGGATCGCTGGAATACTACTTTGCAGTTGAGCTGACAAATGGACAGCAGGTGACCTATCCCACCCGTCAGCCGGGGGCAAGTCCCGTGCGCGTGGATATCGTGGATCGCGAACGGCAAACCGCGGAAATTGAGTATACTATCCTGTCACCGGAACCCGGGGCTTCACTGCCGGCGGAGGATCTGGTCATCGCCATCACCCTTTTCTATGACGAGAATGCGGTAGACACTACCCGGTCTGATTTTATCCTTTCCCTCGACAATGAAGATATCAGCGAGCAGGCCCGGGCCTCCAATTACTTTTTCTCCTATTCCGCGGAAGCGGGAGAAGTGGCGCCCGGTCCGCACCAGGTTAACCTGCAGCTTGCCACTCCGGAAGACACCCTTGAGGTTGCACGCTGGGATTTTGAAATCCTTGATCCCGACCGGGCCGTGGCCGCCCGCCAGTTTGTGGAAGAAGGCGGGGAGGAATCCACCTCACTGCTGAGAGAAGGGCAACTGGAAATGACTGCACAAAACCAGAAGACGGGAGGAGTAGACAACGATGTGCTGAAAGGCAATCTACGTCTTTCAGGGGAAGATGACCATATTCGCTATTCGGTATATGGCAAGCTCACCTCCCAGGAGTCGGCGCGCCTGCAGCCTCAAAACCGGTATGGCGCCGAATTGTATGTGGGCGACTGGCTCGAAGTTCAGGGCGGGCATATCTATCCTTCACTTAGCCGACTCAGCATTTCGGGGCGAAGGGTGCAGGGCATCAATATGGGACTACACGCTTTTAACGGAGCCGTTAATGCCCAGTTTCTGTATGGTAAAATGAACCGCAAAATTCCCAATATTTACAATACGGTACAGCCCAGTATTACAGAACAGTCGGACGGCACACCGGTCGATACCACCTACTCCCTGAGTTTCGCCAGTGGAGGTACCGGAACCTTTGAACGGGATATAACGGGAGGCAGAGTCAGCGTGGGGCGCGGGCAGACCTTTCAGTGGGGGCTTAATTTCCTGAAAGTGCGCGATGACACCTCTTCGCTGGCAACCATCCGGGACTTTAACAGCCTGATGAACAAGCGACCGGAGCTGGCCTCTTCGCTGGATGCGTCCCATCTGAACAAGCTGCAGGAGAGTCCGGATCTTTTGAACGTCTCGGGAAACCCCCAGCCCAAAGACAATGTTATTGCCGGCAGCGACCTGATGTTCAATATTTTTGACGACGCCCTCCGCTTTAACAGCGAAACTTCGGTCAGCCTCCTCAACGAAGATATCAGTTCCGGCGTACTCACCAACGACCAGGAGTTTGATATCAACCTGAGTGAAGATATCAGCAGCGAACTGGACCGATGGGCCTGGCTTATTATTATCAATGAAAATATGAATACGCTGCCGCTTCGTTTTCAGGTGGACGGAGATCAAACCACGGTTGAATCAGCTTACTTCCCGACCTCCATTCTGGCCAACCAGTCGGAGCTCAATTTCAACATGGGCGACAACAACCTCCGGGCACAGTATCGGTGGATCGGGCCCCACTACATTTCGCTGGCCAACTCCACCATTCGGCGAGACGTGGCGGGCATCACGCTTTCGGACCGGCTTCAGCTCTTTGAAAATCGCCTGTACGTAACCCTGGGATATGAAAGCCTTAGCGACAATGTGTCTGATACAAAAGAGGCCACCACCAACACCCAAACGGCTCGTACCAACCTGAGCTGGTTCCCGGTCGACCAGCAGCTCCCACGGGTAAGTGTCGGCTACATGTATCGAAACCGCGATAATTCCATAGCCCTTAACAACCCGTTTGTGGGGCAGACCGGGAGGCCCGAAAATATCGCGGTTCGCAATTTTGCCATCTCCGGGGGCGACACCGTTATTACGGCCAACCCGCGATTCTCCAATACCAACCAGGTAACCTCCTCTGTTTCCCAGCAATTCAGCTTGTTCGATATTTCGCACGATGCGAGCCTGAATGTTTCTTACCTGGAAACGGAGGACCGGTTCTTCAGGTACGCCGGAACCAAGAGCTCCTCTGTCAACCTCACTGTTCAGAGCCGCTTTTCTGCGCTTCCGCTCAACACAAAGCTGGGATTCAACCTGAACACCACCGAAACACTGGGGGGGCTCTCAAATGTGGAAGTACTGGGTTTTAATATTGGGGGGCAATTCGTTCTCATGGATGACAAGCTAAACCTCGATACCAACGTGGCATTGACACACAATAACGTGGAGTCGACCTCGCTGCAGATTTTCAACAACGGGACAAGCGATCCCCGGGATGACATATATCAGCCCGAGACGGATGATTCCGGCAACCGCATAATCCAGGAAACAAACACTAATCTTGTCATCCTGCGGGCCGGGGCACAGTATGAAATAAACTCGCACCACGCGCTTATGGTGAATCTCAGCTATACCAACATTTCGAACCAGCTGTCGAGCCTCAATCCCCCCGATGACCACTCGCTGCAGGCTCGGTATATCTATCGTTTCTAGTCATGGCCACATCAGGAAAAAAGGAAAAACGCAACTGGTGGATCCTCCCGTCCATCGTGCTCTTTACCTGTATCAGTGCCATTGTTATTTCCTACAGCAATCCTTTTCGGGTGATCGAATTAAAAGTCACCGATCAACTTTTTGAAATTCGTGGTCCCCTGGCCATGCCCGACTCCAACATCGTGCTGGTGGCGATCAGCCAGCAGGCGGATGAAGAGATCCCGTACAAATACCCCTGGCCCACCCGTCTCTATGGCAAGCTGGTCGAAAATCTGAACAAGGCCGGAGCCAGAGTGATCGGTATTGATGTTATCTTTGACAAGATCTCCTCCAAATCAAAAAACGACTCGCTTTTTGCTGAGCAACTCCGGAAGCATGAAAATGTGGTGCTGGCCGGTGACTACAAAATTCAAACCGACAGCAGAGGGGCGGGATCCGGTTCCACCGTTCAATCCATGCTTGAGCCCAACCCCATACTGCGAAACGCCAACCCAAATCCATATGGACTGGTTACGGTTTTCCGAGACGCTGACGATGCCGTACGGCGTTATCTCCTCTCCCGGACATACCGGGGAGAACGGCACCTGTCATTTGCACTGGAAGTCCTGAAACAGTACCACGACTGGGACAGCGTGGAAATTCACGAAACCCGCGACCGGTTCCGGTTCGGGCACTACCGGATTCCCAAGTACAGCCCCAATACCATGACCATCAACTACGTCGGAGCGCGCGGGGCCTTCCCCCAGTATTCTTTCGAGAGCGTCATTGACGACTCTACCATACTGCTCAATTCCGAGGATCCCGAGTTTCAGTTCAACTCCTTTTCCGATCCCGATTTCGGTCTTTTGGCCAACAAGGTCTTTAAAGATAAAATCGTGCTGGTCGGTGCAACAATGGAGGAGCTACACGACTTTCACGCCACCCCCTTTGCGGAGTCCGGCAACCGCCCCGGGTATGAAACCCATGCCAACGCCCTGCAAACGATACTGGGTGGTAACTACATCCGCCATGCCAAACAGTGGGTGAACCTGCTTCTGCTGCTTTTTTTCGCATCCGTCATCGTAGTGGCAACCCGGTATTTGGGTGCGTTTTGGGGATTCCTGTTCTTCCTTTTCCAAGTACTTTTTATCACCGGCCTTACCCTGGTAGAATTTCTTAATTTCAGCTATGTCATTGAGTATACGGGACCTGTGATCGCTACCCTTGTTGGCTGTATAACCACCACCAGCTACGACTATCTCAAGGAACAACGGGAGAAGCAGCGTATCCGCGGCATGTTTTCCTCGTACGTCTCTCCCACACTGGTAGAGCAGATGATAGAGTCGGGTCAGGAACCCCAGCTCGGCGGAGACGAAGTATATATCACCGCCTTCTTCAGTGATATCCAGTCGTTTTCCGCCTTCTCCGAAAAGCTGGAACCTCACCAGCTGGTCGAGCTTATCAACGAATACCTTTCTGCCATGACCGACATCATAACAGACCAGGGGGGGACCCTCGACAAATATATCGGGGATGCAATTGTCGCTTTCTTTGGCGCGCCGGTTCCGGAAGAGGACCACGCCTACCGTGCCTGCGTTTCTTCTCAACTGATGCAGCTGCGCCTGACGGAACTGCGTGAAAAATGGAAAAGTGAGGGCGACAAGTGGCCCGAGATCGTGCATCACATGCGCAACCGGATCGGCCTGAATACCGGTACCATGCTGACCGGTAACATGGGATCCACGCGACGTTTCAACTACACCATGATGGGCGATAACGTCAACCTCGCAGCCCGGTGCGAAAGCGGGGCCAAATCGTATGGCGTATACACGATGGTTACCGGTGAAACCCGAAAAGAAGCCCTGAAACATGGGGATCGCTGCCATTTTCGTTATCTCGACCGTATTGTAGTCGTGGGACGCTCACAGCCGGTCAACGTTTATGAAATTACCGGCCTAAAAGATCACCTTCCCCAGTCCACTTTCGATTGCGTTGAACTTTTTGAGCGGGGCACCGAGGCCTACCTGCAACAAAACTGGGACCGCGCAATCAGCCTTTTCAAACAGTCTGCAGAACTGGAGCCGTATCAACCGGATGAGGATCCCTACATAAAAACCAATCCCTCTCTGGTCTACCTGGAGCGGTGCCGAAATATGGCTGAACATCCCCCCGGTGACTCCTGGGATGGGGTCTACGTGATGGAGTCTAAATAGGGCTTTCGCCAGACAGATGCTAACTCATATGTAACAGCGACTTGCAAGGCTGACGGGTTAATTAAGATGCGCGGCTTTCCGCCAACTCGTCAAATAAAAATTCTTCCGGCTGGATCATGGTATGACAACCCGTTTATACGATCAATCGTCCTCGAGATTCATAATTCTACATTCCTGATTTCCACCCGGTACCTTTTTGAGAATATCCTAAATATCAGGTACGTGGAAATAAATAATCCGCAAATCGATTTTGCATTCCACACCCAATAACCTGTATATTTGAATTTCGAGGGCAGGCCCTACGCAGCCAGCTCCCTCTGAACTCCGTCAGGACCGGAAGGTAGCAGCGGTAGGAGGTCGTAGCGGCGTGATGTAGGTCGTCTGTCCTCTCTTTTTTTTGCCCTGTTTTAGCATTGCTTACCCTGAAATTTCATTCGACCCCGTTTCTTCAACCATCCGGTTGACGTCATTTCGCTTTCTAAACGCGATCAATTTTCCAGCTGCTCCAGTATAATGTCAAGTACCTCCTCATTCGAATGCTCGTCCAGGTCGATCCATTTCACAAAATCCCAACGCTTGAACCAGGTAATCTGGCGCTTGGCGTAGCGGCGTGTTTGTGTTTTCATATCCCTGACCATCTCCTCCCGGGTCTTCTTTCCCTCCAGGTAGTCTATCGCATCGCGGTATCCCACGGAGTTGAGAGCCCGGGTATCGCGGGTATAGCCCCGCTCGAGCAGGCCGCTGACTTCATCCAGGAAACCTCGTTCAAACATTCGGTCCACCCGCTTGTTGATACGCTTGTACAAACGTTGGCGATCCCGTTTTAAGCCAAAGACATATGTATCTCCGGATATCTCAATTTCATCATCAGAATGAAAAGAGCTGAATGCTTTGCCAGTCTGCATCCACACGTCTAGCGCCCGCAGGATGCGCTGGGGATTCATTCCGTCCATCTTTTCGGCGTAGCGGGGGTCCACCTCCTCGAGCTGGGCATAGAGCGCCTCAACCCCTTCGTCCGCCAGGCGCTGCTCCAGCTCTTCAATATTCCCTTCGTCCGCTTCCGGTACGTCGTCAAACGGCTTGATCAACGACTGCACATGCAGGGTACTTCCCCCGACATACAGCACGTTTTTTCCTCGCTTTTCGATCTCCTGCTCCCACTGCATGGCACGCTCATAAAAATCAACGGCGCTGTCTTCTGTCTCCGGATCCAGGATCGATATATTGTAGTGCGGTACCTTCTCAAGCTCCCCTTCATCCGGTTTTGCGGTGCCGATATCCAGGTATCTGTAACATTGGCGTGAGTCGGCCGAAATGATTTCGGCATCGACCGCCTGAGCCAGCTTAAGAGAAAGAGCCGTTTTGCCAACAGCGGTGGGACCAATCAGTAAAATACGCACATGCAGGGGATTGATTATCTTTATTTTCAGCCGAAAATAACAGCTCTGAATACCGAGGTCAATATTTGGGTATTATATGGGCCGTGCTGGTTGCTAAGAGAGCAAGGATTTATTAGTATAAGGTATCTTTTTGGAGTGCATCTCAACGCCAAATATGTAGTGATTACCCTAATTTAGAAAAATTATTCTGATATGAAATTTAATGCTTCAAGCAGTGACCTTGTAAAAGCGCTTTCGGCGGTTTCTGGTGCTGTACCCAACAAAGCCACCCTCCCCATACTGGAAACGATTTTATTTGAAAGTGAAAATGGAAAACTGCGCCTGACAGCTACCGATCTTGAAATCTCCATTATTGAGTATATGGAGGCCGATATCGACGCAGACGGGGCCGTGGCGATTCCCGCCCGGCGGTTGATCGACACCTTGAGGCAGCTCCCCGATATTCCGGTCTCATTTGATGTGGATGAAAAATTCAATATCAAGTTCCGTACCGACAAGGGTACATACAAGCTGGTGGGCGAAGATCCCGATGAATTCCCCGAAGTGCCTAACCTGGATGAAGGCCAACAGCTTGACACCACCAAGGATCTGATGCTGGACTCCATCGACAAAACGCTTTTTGCCGTCTCCAATGACGACCTGCGACCGGCCATGATGGGCGTCTACTTTGATATCGGCCCCGAAGAATCGAAATTTGTGGCCACCGACGGCCACCGGCTGGTTCGTTTTGTGAAGTCGGAGCTCACCTCTGACCAGGAAGTACAGTTTATCGTCCCCGAGAAAGCTCTCAGCCTGGTACAAAAAGCCCTGCATGCAGAAGAGTGCGTGCTGACGGTTACCGAAGATCATGCCCGTTTTAAAAGCGGCAATACCATTGTTATTACGAGACTCATTAACGAACAATATCCCAACTACGAGTCTGTAATTCCGCGGGAAAATGACAAACAGCTGGTTATCAACAAGGAACAGATGCTGGCAACCGTCAAGCGGGTCTCCATCTTCTCCAGCTCTACGACCCGCCAGATTCGCCTTCAGCTGGATAAGGACAAACTCACCATCCGGGCCGAGGATATAGATATGAGCAGTGAGGCACGGGAAACCATCAGCTGTGACTATGATGACGACTCCATGGAGATCGGCTTCAACGCCAAGTACCTGGCCGACGTGCTGGGCAATGTGGATGGCGAAGAGGTCTATTTTGAATTTTCCACCCCAAACCGGGCCGGCATTGTAAAGCCGCTGGATGAGGAGGATGAAGAGGAGATGCTAATGCTTGTTATGCCGGTGATGCTTAACTCCTATGCGTAGTATTGTAACGCTGACAACCGACTTTGGACTGCAGGACTATTACGTGAGCGCAATGAAGGCGGTTATGCTGGATATTGCCCCTGACGTCCGCTTTGTAGACATTTCTCACGAAGTTCCCGACCAGGATATCATGGCCGGGTCGTGGGTCCTGCAAAATTCGGCTCCCCTGTTTCCCACCGGCTCTGTTCACCTTGTGGTTATCGACCCCGGTGTGGGAACCGACCGCAACCCCATTGCCCTGAAGGTGGATGACCAATACTATGTGGGGCCAGACAACGGTATCTTTTCCCTGCTCACGGAGGATAAAGAGTTCGAGGCGGTCCGTCTTACCAATGACACTTTTTGGCACGAGCAGCGCTCAAACACCTTTCACGGGCGCGATATTTTCGCGCCGGTTGCCGCCCACCTGAGTAACGGTGTTTCACTGGCCGACCTCGGCGAACCGCTGGAAGACCTGAAGACCTATCGCTGGGCCTCACCTATTGCAGACAAAGACGGTCTCCAGGGATGGATCATCCATATTGATAAATTCGGGAACCTGGTCACAAACCTCCACTATTCCCTGATCGAGGATGTAATTGGGAAGCAGTCAGTAAAGATCTACGTCGGAAATATGATTCTTGATGAGCTGGTCCCCACCTTTGGATCTGTCCCCGACGGTGAACCCGCTGCCTATATCGGCAGCTCCGGCATGCTGGAGGTCGGCATAAACAAGGGAGATGCCGCCGAAATGATGAGCGTAAAGAAGGGTGCCCAGATATCCCTGGTCTTGCAAAAGAATGACTGATGATGTAACACGTGGTCGCCACACCGCGTATCAGAGATTGTTCCAGGACCTGTTACTATTCTCTGCCGATTACCAATACCGAAATAGGTCGAAACAGAATACACGGAGACTGCTGACAGGTTCCAAATAAATCAACTGTTGAATGGAAATGTAACAAGACCCGTTATAATTTCAGGAGTTTTTGCAAAACCGTTTATTGGTCAAAATCGCCATTTCAACATGTGCAATCCATAATCAAATTATATGTCCCTAGAACTCCGTTCTCCCATACACGAACGAGCAGCTATCGAAGTTCCCGGCGAAGCAGCCCAGCTCGGGAAGTCATTCAACGGTACCATCTGTTCCAGCAAAGGGGACGAGTATAAAATCCGGAATAATATTATTGACCTTTTGGGAGAAACGCCCCCCTCGATGTCCTGGGCCCAGAGCAGCAACCACTGGAAGGTGACGGCTGCTGCTTACGAGGATTTATGGCGGAAACGATCGCTCTCCCTGCTTACGGGGGAGGAGTTCCCAATCGAAAAAGAGCAGGAGCTGCTGATTGAGTGGCTCAATCCGCGGCCCGGCAATCTCTACCTGGATATCGGGTGTTCTACGGCATTGTATGCCCGGCTGGTTAAAAAAGCCCAGCCGGAATCCCGTGTTGTAGCCCTCGACTTTTCATCCCAGATGCTGGAGGAGGCCCGCCTGAAGGCCGAGGCAGACCAAACCGACCTGTACCTGCTTCGCGGAGACGCCCGCGAACTACCCTTTTTTGGAGCGACGTTCGACGGATTGATGATGGGAGGCACCCTCAACGAACTCACCGACCCGATGAAAGTTCTGTACGAGGCGCGGCGGGTTATCAGGAAGGAGGGCAGCTTTTTTATGATGCACCTTGTCAAATCGGATGCCTGGTATGTACGGCTGCTGCAGGACTCCGCGGAATTTGGTGGACTCAAATTCTGGACGGTCCCGGAGAGTAACGAGCTGTTTGAGCGCGCCGGGTTTTCAGTTGAGCAGCAACGCAACAGGGGAATTGTTTGCTTTACCAAACTACAGCCGGAATGATGTTTTTGACCTGTCTTTTCCCTTGTGGGCAACAATTTTTATGGTATCTAATAGTTTTGCAGGAACGTCTCGTACTCGGTTTCGACCTCCCAAAACTGCTTGCCGTAGATCTCAAAAAATACAGAGTCGAAATCCTGCCTTTGAGCTTCGCAGTAAAGCTGCCGGAATGCATTCAGCCCGTACTCCTGCACCAGGTATTTGGTAAATGAGCCGGCGGCCGGGTATGAATAGCGAGACTCAATGCCGCTCCACCCGGTGACCATCGCTTCAACGGCCGGAAGGGTGCCCGCCTCCATTCTCTTTTTACTGATGCTAAACAGATTCGTCGTACTGATAGCCGGGTCTCCCCAGTAGTCATCCAGCCACACTGCCAGGCCCTCGGCAAACACGGGTTCCGATACGGGACACCATTCATAAAAGACCACCAGGTGGCTCAGCTCATGGAGGGAAACGCCCGGAACGCCGATCGACTGTATCTCAGAATTGTAGATCACTTCAATGGTTCCGATTTCCGGATGAGCGATCCCGGTCCTGTCGGTCTCTCCCATATCTTGCCTGGAATCATATATATAGACCTTTAACATTCGAGTGAAGGAGATATCCAGCCGCTCGTTAATTTCACGGTAGGCCCGCTCCTGTTCCTGCTGGATCTTCTCAATTGCACGCTCTGCTTCACTGTTATCCCTTACATAAAAAATATAATGTTCGGATCGGTATGTATTCCAGTCGCCATTTTTTTCATCGGCAGAATCGAAAAGCCGGGTACATCCCGTGCCTGCAAATAGTAGCGTAATACAAATCAGGATCTTATATCTCATCAATCGTCCTCCAGCCTAAAACTTATGCCCAAACTGATACCCTGGTATGTTCGCCGTTGCTGCTCATTATACAGATACTCCAGGCGTTCACTCCAGTTGTACCGTAAATAAAATTTCCAGTTGACAGCCGGTCGGTACGCGATATTCATACTGATATCAGACATCCAGCCATTGGCCTTGTATTCAGCTTCGCTGTCAACTTGTTGTTTCACCTCCTGGCGTCCCCAAAAACCTCCATTGACCATATTGAGCCGTGCCGTTAGCGGGAATCCCGGTTGCCTGTATCGCAGAACAAGGTTTACTCCTCCGCCATACAGCAGGTGGTTATTCTCAACGGAGCTGTTGGCGCCGGCCTGCAGGTGGGTAATCTGATTCTGTACAAAAAGATAAGGACCAGATCCTAAGTCCAGGTGCAGATCGGCCACATTTCGAAAATGAAAATAGGTATACTCATAGTTGACCTGCAATGAAAGGAACCTGTCAGTAAATGACGAAATATCTGCAGGATAAAGCCGGGGATTGTTTTGCCGGTTGTAACTGAATGTAGCCAGATGGTAGGATCCCTGGTCCGCGTAGTAAAGAGAAAGTCCCGAACTAAAACCGTTGGCTGTTTGATAAACAGGAGCCCGCAGTCCAGTGGGAGTAACTTCCTGGTGCAGATACCCTCCATCCACGCTTAGCCAGGTCTTATAAACCTGGGCCTGAACCGGACCGCTGGTCAACAGCAACAACAGCATTAAACAGGAATATCGTACCATTCGACCCTTCATGCTTCTGACATTATATTACTTGTTTTGTTTGAGGACGGTTGCAAAACCGGTTTGAGCACTTGCCAGTCACCACAAACTTATCCAGACCGGATGTGGGTTTTCAACAACTCCCTGATTTTTTTCTCCTTCTTCTCGCTCGCCCTGTCCAGCGGTTTGGAGACCTCCGCAGAACAGATATCCAGTGCCTGCAGGGCACACTTGATGCCGTTAACGACTTTTTCGGCAATAAAACCGCTGCCACCATATACCACTTTCGTCAACCGCATAATTTTACGTTGTAAATTTTGAGCCTTGTCCAAATCCCCAGAGGTTACCGCCTTGTACATGGCGACATATAGTTCCGGGAAAATGTTGGCTCCGCCCGGTATACCGCCTTGTCCACCCACGATCAGGGATTCCATCAGCAGCTCTTCGGGACCCATATAGAGCTCCGTTTCGGTCTGTTCGGTGAGTTCCCGGAGTCGCTGGAAATATATCATATCGCCTGAGCTATCTTTCATTCCGCGTACGCCCTCCCTCGGGAGAAGACGGGCGACAGTCTCCAGTTCAAACGATACCTGGGTGACCCCGGGATTATTGTACAGGTATAACGGCAGGGAGATCTCATCGAGCATCTGGTCAACCAACCTGTACAGTCCATGCTGTTCTATCTTATAGAAGCTTGGCGGGGCCAGTACCAGCCCCCGGGCTCCACACTCTTTCGCCTTATCCGCCAGCTCGACGGCCTCCCGGAACGAGGTGTTCATAAGCCCCACCCATACAGGAATTCGTCCCTGCACCTGGTCACACACTTTTTGTATCAGCGTAACGCGCATGGACTGCTTTATACTGGGGCCCTCCCCGGTAGTCCCCAAAAGAAACAGGCCGTGCACCCCGCCCGATATGAGATGTTCCACCAGGTTTTCTATGCCCGGCAGGTCCAGCGCGTCATCATTCAGCAGCGGGGTTACCATGGGCGGTACAATTCCTTCAACTCTGTTCATATCAAATAATGGATTTTTTGTTGCTGATACGATTAAATGCTAAAAACCGGCCAGGCGGTCGCTACTCATTCCTGGTGCTATCTCCTTTGGTCAAGGATCCCAAAAAGCCAACCAAAAAGATGACCGTTGTTCCCAATACAATGGTCAGGTAGGAGTGGATCTGGTAACCGAGCGTACCCTCCAGCTGGAAAAACCTGGACAGGCTCAGCCACATGATCACCCCGATTCCGGCGATCACCCCGACGATCGGGGCAACAGTATTGCGGGTGCGGGTAAAGATGCCCAGCAGGAACAGCCCGAGCATCCCGCCGCTGAAGATCGAAGAGAGTTTCCACCAGGCATCCAGCGCACTGGTGACATCAACCAGGGAGAGCCCTATAAAAATTCCTGCAGATCCGACCAGCAGGGAAGAGACGTACAGCACCCGCATCGAATCCCGCTCACTGGCCGCACGCTTGAAAAAACGCTCGTAATAATCGGTCAGGAATACGGTGGCTGAACTGTTCAGGCTGGTCGATATCGTGCTCATTCCCGCTGCAAATATAGAGGCGACCAGCAAACCGGTGATGCCCGGCGGCAGTTCATTAACAATAAAATAGGGGAATATACGATCGCTCCGGCTGGCCTCCGTAAGTTCGGGCGGCAGGTGCCCGGCAGAGGAGGCATAAAACGCATACAGGGCCGTCCCGATAAACAGGAAAAAGGCGGAGACAGGAATGTAAAGCAGTCCGCCGTACAATACCGAACGTCGGGCCTCTTCGTCAGTCCGGGCGGCCACATACCGCTGTACATAATTTTGATCGATCCCGTAATTCTGCAAATTGATAAACGTACCGTAGATCAGCACCACCCAGAACGTAGACTCATAAATATTCAGATCGAAACTGCCCAGGCTGAACTTGTGATGCTCGAACGCCACGGCAAACAGCTGTTCGGGTCCTCCCGGCAGGTAGAGCAGGATATAACCGATGCAAAACAGGGCCCCGGCAATAAGAATAATCCCCTGGATGGCATCGGTCCAGACCACCGCCTGAAGGCCGCCGAGCACCGAATAGATGATAACGGTAAGGCCGGTAACGATAATAATCGTGGCTATATCCCATCCAAAGACAGCATGAATAGCCAGCGCCAGCAGGTACAGGATGGTACCGATCCGCATTAGCTGGGTCAGCAAGTAGCAGGTGGAGACATAGACCCGCGCCCACGAGCCAAACCGATCTTCCAGGTAGGTATAAGCTGAGGGACTGTTGACACTGCGGTAATGTGGCACAAAAAAGTAAAGCGCCACCACAATGGCTATTGGAATGGAAAGGCTGAATACAAAGGCGTTCCAGTTTGACATGTACGCCTCTCCCGGCAAGGCCAGATAGCTGATGCTGCTGACAAAGGTCGCAAAGATCGACATCCCGATGACCCATCCCGGGATCGTATTATCACCGAGCGTGAAGGCGGAAGAGGTTTTGTTCTTGCGATAAAAGGAACCGCCAAAAACGGTTATTCCAACCAGGTAGACAAAAAATATGACGACATCTATCGTTGTCATATTCTATTAAAAGTCTATCTTTTCCGGATCCAGCACCACATGCTTTACCTGCTTTCTCTTCCAGGTATAGGTGATATGCACCAGCCCGTCGGATGCCTGGATGACGGCGGGGTAGGAGTATTCCCCGGGAGTATCCTCGAGTGTTATTACAGTATGCCACTGTTTCCCATCTTCCGAAACGGCCACATTCAGCGGCGTTCGGGGCCCGCCCCATTCTCCTTCATCTTTTTCAGAATGGTTGTAGACCAACAGGTGATGTCCATTGTCAAGGGTAACCGCATCGGTGCCCGAATTGGGATTGGGAAGTTCGGTAGGTGTCAGCGAACTCCAGCTATAGCCCCCGTCATAGGACCACGAGGTGATAATGCGATTATTTTTGCTGCGGGCCAGTATCTGGAGTGTATCACCCCCGTGCCGGAGGATGCTGGGCTGAATCACATCGTACTCCTCCGCGTCGTTGATCGGCCCGACCAGCTGCCATGTTTTGCCGGTGTCCGGGGAAATCTCGAAGTGGACACGCCACCCGTCATGCTCTGTGCTCGACGGGCTGATCAGGCGGCCATCTTCTGTCATAATCGGCTTGTTTTTGATGGGGCCTAAAATATCTTCCGGCAGCCGGTATCCCCGTGACCAGCTTTGCCCGTAATCGCCGGAGGTCTTCAGGGCACCCCACCATTCCCTGGGATTTGGCCCGACTTTGTAAAACAACATCAGCTTTCCGTCGGGCACCTGGAACAATACTGGGTTCCACGTGGGATATCGCTTGTCGGCATGTTGCACCCCGTCGGCCACTGAAACCGGATCTGACCAACCGGCGCCCGTATTGCGGCTCAGCCAGATCTCCACATCCTCGTTGCTCTCTTCGGTGCCCCCAAACCAGGCGGCAACCAGTCCATCGGGAGTCGACTCAATGGTGGAGGCATGGCACTCCTCGAACGGAGCTTCGGTAAAAATAAATTCACTTTTTGTTATGGCTGTATTCTGAGCATCACATACTGCGCTTATTAGCAGTGATATCAAGATCGATAGAAAAATGACTGTTCGCTGCATACGTATAATAATCAGTAGTTAAGATTTTGATCCCCTGTATGATGCATCAACAGATCCCGTTGGCTAGACCTAATCTGACTATTTTTATGCAAAAAGTCATCCATAATATTTCTTTATGTTGATTGTGAAGGATGATTGCGCGTTAAGCCCTTGGTCAAGGCATAGCTTTTTCTCGCTGGTCATGGTTAAGAAATGCAAAGCAGGGATTTTCTGGACTTGGGGTTGCCACATTATTTGTTTTATCCGTTCCAGCCTGCGGATTTATAAGCCGCCCGGTACAAGCGCAGCGCAGGCGTGTAGAAAGAAACCGTGCAGGGCGGGGAGCCACGTCCGTACAATATCTCAGTTTCTTTAGCCACAGCGGAACCCATCCAGGCGAATAAATCCACCGCCGGTGATTTTAGCTCGTTTTTTGATCACTCAATATAATGAACAGGCAAGGATGATTTAGGAAAACCCAACGGAAAAAGTAACTGTATTCCTTATGAGAGGTGTCACTGTTTCTATCCCTAAGAGGTGGATCTCTGGAATCGAATGGAGTATGAAAATTCATCACTCCGATAGTAACCAACGTTATACTCAATCGGGCGATTCCCAGAATCGAGAACGAGTCTCTGGCGATAAAGAATCGGGAGGTTTTCATCCACTCTCAAGTACTTGGCTATTTTTTTATCTGCTGAGATAGCGCTCAATTCCTCATTTGAAAAGACCGGAAAAACGGAATAATCATCCTCCAGGATCGAATATAATGGCCGGGTAAAATCCTCTTCCCCCGTCAACTTTATTCGGGGATGGAACCATGAAACAAAGTATACAAACGGATGATTTTCGTCCCCACGTAGCCTCTCCAGTTTTAACACCTGCTTTCCTTCCTCTATTTGCAACGCTTCTGCCACTTCTCTATTTGCAGCTTCAAAATGGGACTGTATCAGGTAGTTATGTAGCTCAACGCCTTTTCGCAGCATCTCCTCGGTAAAACTGTGCCACTCAGAAAGGTGAGTTGTAATATTTTGATCTGACACATACGTACCTTTTCCTGCTCGTCTCTCCAGCAGTCCTTCACGTACCAATTGCATTATTCCCTGGCGCACTGTGTTCCTGGACACTCCAAATTGGCTGGCCAATTCTTCTTCTTTAGGCAAAAACTTTCCACTGTCATACTCTCCGCTTTCTATCAAATCTCGCAGATAATCTTCAATCTGCTTATATAAAGGAACGGATGATTTATGATCGATTTGCATTGAAAACTGGTACCAGTAATTCCAAGTTTAGTATAGATTCATTTAATATTATGTTAACATATTTAATAAATGTACGTACATTTATACAAATCATAAAGATTTTAATATTTAAAATTGATTAGTGTACAGGTATCAAAGCTATACTCATCTTGATTGTTGATCTTTTGTCGTAGTGCTGTCAACTGTAGCCTGCCCCCATCCAGTATCGATATATAACTCTGTGAGCTTCTCCTGTAACTTATTCACGCCTTCATCCGTCACGTTGGTTTGCCAAATATAGAGAGCGGTTAAACTTTTATTTTTTTGCAACTGTTGCAACCCCTCATCACTCACATCCGTTTGGTAGGCATTCAGGTATTCTAAATGCTCCAGTGAACTGACTATTGCCATTGCACTGTCCGCGATAGAAGTTTGCTCCAGGTTAAGTCTTGTAAGGTTGGTAAATTCCGCTAGATGCGAGAGTCCCTGGTCACTTACTTTGGTATTGGCCAGATCCAGCCAGGTGATCTGCTCAGAAATTGGGGTTAGTTTTTGCAGATTAACGCTGTCTTCAGTCGATGGATATTTTACCTGTAAAAAATTGGTTTCCTGTGCGATCGGGGAAATCTTAATCCCTTGACTTTTTAAGTTGTTGATAACCGATGTATCCGCTTTGGGCACCTCGGTTTTGGCCAGGAAGCTGGTGCCCTCCACCGTCAGCTTATTCAAGGCTTCCGAGATATCTTCCGGCACCTGCATCTCGGATATGGTCAGATCCATCGGGGCTCCCTGGTCAATCCACCAGGTAATTAGATCCACCTGGTCCCCCGTAAGCTGCATTTTCCCTTCCGGCGGCATATGATCATCATCGGCCTCGGGAAGCAGCAGGCGGTGGACCAGGTCACTGCTGTCGGCACTTCCTGCTTTTAACGGTGGACCACTTTCTCCGCCTTCCATCATATTCTCATACGTGGTAAGCAGCAGCTCTCCTTTTTTCTTTTCAGGATTGTGGCAGCTTACGCAGCGAGTATCCAGGATTGGGTGTATGACATCCTGAAAAACTCTCGCTGAATCAAGATTTTCAATTTTCGGTATTCCTCTATCTTCTTTGGGCGGTAATCCCGCAAATGACCGAAGAGGCTCCGGCATATATTGGACCAGATAATCAGATCCGTGGGTTAATGAGCCACCGTAATGGCCCGCACTCACAAGGCAAAGGACCATCGCCGCAAGCACGCCCGTATAGACTTTCTTTAATTTTGGATTTTCGTAGTACCACTGGCGCAGCACAAAAGCGGCCAACGAGAGCAGGGCCACTGCTATCCCAAGCCACATGTGGATAGATAGTACCCCTTCTCCATATCCACCGTCCATGGAAAGAAGATAACCTGTACCAGCCGCACCGACCGCGCTGAGTCCGCCCAAAAACAGGGAAAAAGAAACCGCGTTCCCAAGATCCTTGTATCGCTCAAATCGCCCGAACAACTCCAGCAAAAATGCCAGCAGCAGGAAGCCAATCGGAAGATGTACCAACAGGGGATGAAAACGCCCGATAAACAACACTAGATCAGAGGGACTACCAGCAGCAGCGGACTGCAAGGCTACCGCAACTGCAGATTCAATAGCCACGCCATGGGCAACGACCTCTGCCAAGGCCCCTCCGCCCCATAGCATTGTAGTCAATACTAATCCAATACAGGTACTACTCAACATATACGAACTCCAAATTTCTTATTAATCTATTTACTTCTCAAAATATCTTATATCCGCTTACCTATATGTGTGCCACTTCTCAATTACCTATCAGATCGTTTAACGAAGGGCGGGGTAATGTGAGCAATTGCCATTGAAGATACCGTCAAACTCGTTCCTGCTTGATCGGACAAGATTGTCCGGCGCTCTCTATTGGCCAAACTGGAGATCAGATACTATTTTATGCTTCACCAGAACCAATTATCTCCTCATTTCACCGACGACCTAAGCCTGAAATAGATCCAATTTCATCAGGCCAGGATATCCTCCACCACGTGCCCGTGCACATCAGTCAGGCGGAACCGGCGCCCCTGGTGCTTGTAGATCAACTTCTCATGGTCGATGCCCATCAGGTGCAGGATCGTGGCTTGTATATCATGAATATGCACCGGATTCTCCACGATGTTGTAGCCAAAATCATCGGTCTTGCCGTATTCGAATCCCGACTTGATCCCGGCCCCGGCCATCCACATGGTAAAGCAGCGCGGGTGATGATCGCGCCCGTAGGTTTCCTTGGAGAGTTCCCCCTGGCAGTAGGAGGTCCGTCCAAACTCCCCGCCCCAAACTACCAGCGTCTCGTCGAGCAATCCCCGCTGTTTCAGGTCTTTGATCAACGCTGCCGACGCCTGGTCAATGTCCTTGCACTGCAGGGGCAGCTGGTCGGGTATCCCATTGTGCTGGTCCCACCCCATGTGGTAGAGCTGGATAAATTTCACATCCCGCTCGGCCAGCCGACGCGCCAGCAGGCAGTTCGCGGCGTAGGTCCCCGGCTTTTTGGCATCTTCCCCATACATATCGAACACCCAGTCGGGCTCGTCGGACAGGTCCATCGTCTCCGGCACGGAGGTCTGCATGCGATAGGCCATCTCGTACTGGCTAATGCGGGAGGTAATCTCAGGGTCCCCAAACCGGTTCAGGTGCAGCTGGTTCAAATCCTTGAGCTTGCTGAGCATGTTGCGGCGGCTCATCTTGTTTACCCCCGGCGGATTATTCAGGTTCAGCACGGGGTCTTTTCCCGACCGGAATTGGACGCCCTGGTGCAAGGAGGGCAAAAAACCATTACCCCACAATCGCGAGTACAGCGGCTGGTCAAACGGGCGGCCCGAGCCGCGGGAAATAAGCACGCTGAAAGCCGGCAGATTCTCGTTGTCGGAGCCCAGCCCGTAGCTGATCCACGAGCCCATACTGGGGCGCCCCGCCTGCTGGGAGCCGGTCTGGATGAACGTGATCGCCGGGTCGTGGTTGATGGCATCGGTATAGACCGATTTGACAAAACACAACTCGTCGACCACCTCGGCGGTATGCGGCATCAGCTCACTGACGTAGATGCCACTGTCGCCATGGCGTTTAAAATCGTAGTGCGAGCCGGCCAATGGGAACCCATCCTGGTTGGCGGTCATCCCGGTCAGGCGCTGGTCTCCGCGCACCGAGGGGGGCAGGTCATCCCCGTGCATCTCCCGAAGCTTGGGCTTATAGTCAAACATATCCTGCTGGGAAGGCCCACCGCTCTGGAACAGGTAAATGATCCGCTTGGCTTTCGGGATTACATGGGGAGAATCCAACACCCCATCCAAGCCCTCATCTCCCTTCGATAACATCGATTTGGGCAACAGCGAGGCCAGGGCCGCCGCCCCGAGGCCGAGGCTGGTTTTGGAAAGGAAATGCCGCCGGTTCATGTTGTTATTCAGCTTGTCAATTTCTTTATCGTTGGACATGGTCCTACTCCTTGGTTATCGTTTCATCGAGATTGAGGATGGTGCTTGCAACAATCGTACGTGCCGCCAGTTCCGGTTTTTCAAGGCTGCCGTCCAGCTGGTATTCGCCTACATTCAGCAGGCTATCGGCCCGGCTGGGCTGGTGCTGGAACGCCTGCAGCTCCTGGCGATACAGCTCCGACAGCAGCTCCACTTCCTTATGTTGGGGCGAACGAGAGGTGGCCGCTTTAAACCCAAACGAAATCTGGCTTTGCAGGCTGTCGCCGCCCTCTTTCATCATCCGCTCGGCCAGCAGCCGGGAGGCCTCCACGAATTGCGGGTCATTCAGGGTAAACAGCGCCTGCAACGGGGTGCTGGTCTTGCCCCGTTCTACCGAGGTGTGGCTTCGGCCGGGCGTGTCAAAGGTGGTCATGAAGGGCGGGGGAGAGGTTCGCTTCCAAAACGTATACAGGCTTCGGCGGTACAGCGAATCCCCGCGGTCCGGTATGTATTCGGTCAGATGCCGGCCGGAGGTTTTCTCTTTCCACAGGCCTTCCGGCTGGTAGGGTTTGACGCTCGGGCCGCCCACCTGTTCGACCAGCAGTCCACTGGCCGCCAGGGCGTTATCCCGGATCATCTCCGCGGTCATCCGAAAGCGCGGGCCACGGGCCAGGTATGTATTTGAGGGATCCCGGGCCAGTTTCTCCTCAGTCATGATCGCCGATTGCCGGTAGGTCTGGGACATCACAATCCGCTTCTGCATCGCCTTCACGTCCCACCCGCTCTCGCGGAAGGTGACCGCCAGCCAGTCCAGCAGCCTGGGATGCGAGGGCAGCGAGCCCTGGTTCCCGAAGTCGCCCGGGGTATCCACAATGCCCTTCCCGAAATACATCTGCCAGTAGCGGTTCACGATCACGCGCGCCGTCAGGGGATTCTCATCGCTTACGAGCCACTGGGCCAATCCCAACCGATTTTTCGGCAGATCGTCGGGAAAACTCATCACACTTTTAGGCACGTTGGCCTTGACCTTTTCCCCCCGGTTGTCATACAACCCGCGCTTAAGCACGTAGGTATCCCGCTTCCTGATGCGTTCGCCCATCACCATGACTTCGCGGAGCGTATCGGTGAGCTGGCTTTTGCGTACCCGCAGCCCCTGCAGCTTATCGGCCTTCCGGTTGTACTCGGGGTCGTGGTGGAGCAGGTAGTGATCAAACAATATTTTCCGCTGGTACTCGCTGCGCTTGTTCGGGGCCCGGGCCATCAATTCCGGCAGGTCCTGGCTGCCCGATAAGGCCAATATCTCGGCCCGGCTCAGGCGGCGGTCGAAAATCTTCAGCTCATCCAGCTTCAGCCCTGTGTATTCAATCTTCTCAAATGAGCTTCGTTCTCCTATCAAAAATGGTTGTGAAGGATACGTTTCCTCTTCCTGCCCAATCACAATATTCTTAAACAGATTGTTTTGATGGATGCTGGTTTCCCACCTCTTCCCGTTTACATATACCTGGATGCCCTCAGCTCGACTTGATCCGTCATAGGTGACGCTCAGATGACTCCACTGGTTGAGGGGCAGCGCCTCCAGGGTTTTGACTTGAATAGCATTATACGGCCACCCGTGCATTAAGCGTACGGAAATTTTATTTTCAAGAAGGGACATGTCGTAGCCCCGGTAACCGATAAAAATATTCCCGGTTTTCACCAACACCGGGGCCTCTGAGCCGCTGGCCGTATCTGATGGATTGACCCACAGGCTAAAGGAGAACGGATCGGTCCGTTCGAAGGATGCAATATCCCCCACATTAATGGAATTGCCTTTTTCAAACTCAAGTGCTCCTCCAAATTTACCGTCCACCTCGGGCAGCTCCCCTTTCACACGGCCATCCAGGGAATCGCTGGCCAGGTTAGTTACTTTTCCATCGGAGATTCCATTAAAGTCGATATGAGCGACCAGCCCTTCGGTTCCGGGGTCAAACGGGCCGGGCGACTGCTGGTGGTCTTGCCATTGGGCAAATTCTTCGTTTTTGCTGGACATAAGCTGTGCTACTTTTTGCTCTTGGTCACTAATAGCGGCATCGAGATACTGGATCTGCTGCTCGGCAGCACTGTCGGGCAACAGAATGGTGGGACCGGAGGCGCCGACATTGGGAATCTGTCCGGCCTCGTTGATATTGTTGAAGAACGCCGAAAACTGGAAATACTCTTTCTGGGAAATGGGATCATATTTGTGGTCGTGGCACCGGGCACACTCCATGGTCAATCCCAAGAACGCCGTGGAGGTGGTGTTGGTCCGGTCCACCACATACTCCACGCGGTACTCTTCGCCCACAATGCCGCCCTCCTGGTTTTGCATGTGGACCCGGTTAAACCCGGTGGCCAGCTTCTGCTCCCGGGTGGCATCCGGCAGCAGGTCCCCCGCAATCTGCCAGGTCGTAAACTGATCGAAGGGCATATTCTGGTTAAATGCATCAATCACCCAGTCTCTCCACGGCCACATGTGGTTGGGACCGTCATCCTGGTAACCGTGGGTGTCGGCATAACGGGCCACGTCCAGCCACTTGGCGGCCATGCGTTCCCCGTAGGCCTTGGAGGCCAGCAGGCGGTCCACAACCTTCTCGTAGGCGTCCTCGGAACTATCAGCCACAAATTCGTTTACTTCTTCCACCGTTGGTGGCAAGCCGGTCAGATCAAAAGATACCCGGCGAATCAGTTTTTCTTTTGTGGCTTGTGGAGAGGGACTCATGCCGTTCTCTTCCATCCTGCTAAGTACAAAATAGTCAATCGGAT
Source organism: Halalkalibaculum sp. DA384 (assembly GCF_043951955.1). Lineage (NCBI taxonomy): Bacteria > Pseudomonadati > Balneolota > Balneolia > Balneolales > Balneolaceae > Halalkalibaculum > Halalkalibaculum sp. DA384. Next base: position 82,507 of record NZ_JBINJE010000017.1, read on the forward strand.
TTTGGGGCCAGTCCTCGTCTTCCACATCCGGCAGCTCCGGCTTTTCGGGCGGAATAAACGACCAGTGCTTTTTGTACTCGGCACCCTGGGCGATCCACTTTTTAAGGATGGCAATCTCCCGGTCACTGATGGTCAAGTTGGACTCGGGCGGGGGCATCCTGAACTCAGGGTCATCCGAAGAAATACGCTTGTAGAGTTCGCTGTGATCGGGCTTGCCGGGGACCACCGCATGGCGGACCTGTTCATCCTCTTCTCCAAGGGCGGCATAGGCCTTTTCCTGGATATGCAGCTGCAGGTCCGCTTTCATGGCCGCCTCATCCGGACCATGGCAGGCAAAACAACGGTCCGAAAGGATCGGCTTTACATCAAAATTAAAATCTATTTTTTCCGGTATTGGCTCCCCTTTTCCCGCAAACTCATCACCAGAACTGCAACCGGTAGCCATCATTAACATGATCAAAAGAAAAGCTCCGCCCGCAATATTACTTTGCTTCCCTGCCAGAACTAATAATCGGCCCATCACCTTTTATTTATATATATCTTAGAATTTCGGTCTAGAGAGTTCTTCTAATCCTTGTGTCCCACTTCTTTTAATCCCAATCCCATATCTATCAACTCATTTTTATCCCAATATATCAGCGGAAGAATAGTACCCTTTCTGCTTTCCCTATAATTAATATAATATTAAGATAAAAACCGTTACCAAGATAGTAGAATATACAGACATGCAATGTTTATATGTTCAAACATAATAATCATGAAAATAACTGTCACCTGCAACAAGATTTACAGCAGGGACTGTTAACACGGGATTGCAACAGAAATCGGAATCTTCCGACCAAGCGTATTGGTGGTACCTATCCAGGCCCCTCTTCAAGAAGAGGGGTATAGCAAAATTGAATTTCTGCCTAAAAAATAAAACTTGCTTTTATTCCCGGTAAAAGCGATTAAATTTCTGTTATCTATTTCTTGTCATAGTCATTGTTGCAGGGCCCACGCTTTGGCATTCACTATACCGTTCGTTTCCGGTAGCTTATGATCGCGACCGGCAGCAGAACAACGGCCATCAGGGTAATGCCCCACACCATATCCTGTATATCGCCCCAGCCCGATCCTTTAAGCAGTACCATCCGCATGATCTTGCCAAAGTAGGCGAGCGGGTTGACTACTGTCAGCTGCTGCGCCCACTGCGGCATGCTTTCGATGGGAGTGAATATACCGCCCATCAGCATAAAGATCATTACGCAGAAAAAATTGATAAACATCGCCTGCTGCTGGGTGTTGGAGGCCGAGGAGATCAACAGGCCCAATCCCTGGATCGCCAGCAGGTAGATGGCCGCCGTGCCATAGATCAACAGCACATTGCCGCGAAACGGGATCTCAAACCACAGATAAGAGACAAGCAGGCCCACGGTCAGCACCAGCATCGCCAATATCCAGGTGGGAACCAGCTTGCCGGCAATAAACTGGTACTTTTTGATCGGCGTCACATTGATCTGTTCGATGGTGCCGATCTCCCGCTCCCGCACAATATTCAGCACCGAAAGCAGCAGGCATATCAGCGTCACCAGAATCGTGATAATGCCCGGCACCATGTACATGATGTAGTCGAGCGTGCTGTTGTACCAGTTGGAGGTGCTGATATTGAATCCAGCGCGCTTGACAGTTCCACCGATCGAGACCGTCTGGATTTCGGAGCTTACATTCTGCCCAAAACCACGCAAAATGGCCTGACTATAGCTCTGGATAAGGCCAGCCGTATTTCCATCCACCGCACTGATAATAAATTGCACGGCGGGCACCTGGCCGGAGCGCACATCTTTCTCAAAATCGCTGGGTATCACCATTACCATCTTGGCTCGGTTTCGCAAGATATCGTCGATTCCCTGCTCGTCACTGAAGCTCTGCCCCACCTTCGTAAAATAGCCGGTCGACTCAAACGTGTTGGCCAGCCGTGTCGAAAGGGTGCTCTGGTCGTGATCCACCAAGTGGAACTCCGCATCCTTTAGCTCAAAGGTAGCCGCATAGGCCAGCACCACCAGCTGAATAATCGGAACCGCAAACAGGATAAAAAGCATCGCTTTATCCCGCAGTATCTGTAAAAACTCTTTTTGTACCAGGTAGAATATGGTTCTCATTGTTTTTTCACTTATTCATCTAATATTGCGTGTATATTTTTAGGCTATCAGTAGTCACCTGTTCTGAAAGCTAGTTGCTGATAGCTTATTCAAGCCGGTCATGGAAATTACGGATCCCTGCAAATACCAACACCACCGTCATAGCCGCCAAGATGGATATCGGGAACCAGAGGTACTCAAAGCCGGTCCCCATCAGCATGGATCCACGGGCCGTTATCAAATACCACTTGGCTGGTACCACATGGCTAAACCACTGCAGAACCTGTGGCATACTTTGCACCGGGAAAATGAATCCCGAAAGCAGGAACGTGGGCAGCAACGTACCCATCAGGGAGCCCATCATTGCCGTGCGCTGGTCTTCCGCCTTCGTAGAAATCAGGACACCAAGTGCAAGGGCTGAAAAGATCAGCAGCAGGGAGACAAACAAGAAAAACAGCACCGACCCCCGGAACGGTACCCTAAAAACCACCTCTGCCACTACCAGCACGGTTATCACATTTATCACCGAAAGTACCAGGTAGGGAATTACCTTCCCTACAATAATGTGCTGCGGCTCTAGTGGCGAGACCAGCAAGATTTCCATCGTACCGGTCTCCTTTTCACGTGCGATGGAAACCGAGGTCATCAGTGCCGACACCATCATCAGGATTACGGCGATCAGGCCCGGTACAAAATAATAGACACTTTTCAGCTGCGGATTAAACAGCATCCGCACCGTTGGTTGTATGCCGATATTCGCCCCCGACACCATCGCATTTTCGGGCCGCCAGCTCTGGACAATAGCACGGGTGTACTGCTGCACCAGTCCCGCGATGTTGGGCTCGCTTGCATCCGTGATGATCTGCAGGTCGGCCTGCCCCTCGCGCTGCATTTTTCGTTTGAAATCCTTCTCAAAGACAATCACCTGCTTGATACTACCGGCCTGGAAGGCGGGATCAATCTGATCATTTGACTCGAGATATGTAGTAATATTCAGCTCGTCGGAGGCCTGGAGCTTCTGTATGAGCTGGCGGGTTATCTCGTCTTTGGAATGGTCCAGGATCGCGACCTGAGCATCATTCACCTCGTTCCGGACGGCGTAGCCAAAGATCAACAGCAGGGCGATCGGCAACCCGAACAGGATCAACAGGGTCCGGGTATCCCGCAGGATATGACGAAATTCTTTTATGACAAAACCTTTGAATGAATGCATAATCAGTTTACAGTGTGTCAGTGTACAGTTATCAGTTAAGCAGAATTTTGATCTTAATTTTTATTTGATGCGGGTTTTCTTGAGTATGGAGTATAAAATTTTGGCTAATTCGTCGGCATCCTTATGCATGCTTTCAAATGTTTTGGCATCAATAAATCCTGTGTCATTTAAAAGAGATAACCAGTATTTGGTCTCCAGGCACTCTTTGTATGAGATGGAAAGTTTGGCAGAAAAGTCTGCCTTTGAGATAGCACCATTAGCTTCAGCAATATTCGCACAAATGCTAGTACCTGACTTAAGAAGCTGTTTAGACAGGATAAACTCCTTCTTTTCGTCGCTTAAAAACTGATAGGCTTTAACGATCCTAATAGAAAACGCATATGATTTCTTATACAAATTATTATCCATCATCAACAAAGTTTATTTAATCAGCTATTAGCTAGATTGCTTTCATTGTGAATCCTTACAAAATAAACTATGAAATTTTGGTTAACTGTCAGTGATCCGCTGCTCACTGAAAATTGACACACTGCAAAACTGCTCACTGCTCACTGATCACTGCGCTTCGCACCACGTGCCAGCTCAATGAAAACCTCCTCGATATCATCAGCCTGGAACTCCTCCTTCAGTCCCGCAGGAGAATTCAGCGCTTCAATCCGGCCGTCCACCATGATGGAGACGCGATCGCAGTATTCGGCTTCATCCATGTAGTGGGTCGTCACAAACACCGTTGTACCCTCTTCGGCGGTCTTGTAGATCTGCTCCCAAAACTGGCGGCGTGTGATCGGGTCGACCCCGCCGGTGGGCTCATCAAGGAATACAATATCCGGGTCGTGCATGATCGCCACTGAAAATGCCAGTTTCTGTTTCCATCCCAGCGGCAGGGAGCCGATTCGCTTGCCACGGGCCTCACTCAGGCTCAGCGTCTGCAACAGGTCGTCGGCTTTCTGTTTAATTTGTTTAAACGGCAATCCATAGATGCCGCCATAGAGCCGAATGTTTTCCCACACAGTCAGATCTTCATAGAGTGAAAACTTCTGGCTCATATAGCCAATCCGCTTCTTGATCGATTCCGCCTGCGTGTACACGTCGTAGCCTGCGACTTTTGCTTCTCCTGAGGTGGGAGCCAGCAACCCGATGAGCATCCGTATCGCTGTGGTTTTGCCGGCGCCGTTTGCCCCCAGGAAGCCGAAGATCTCTCCCTGACCGACCTCAAAGCTGATCTGGTCGACCGCGGTAAAATCCCCAAACATTCGGGTTAAATTGGTTGCCTGTATGGCCAATTCATTCTGACTCATACCATTTCCTCCTGCATTAATGCCATAAAACTGTCCTCGATATCCGGCTGTACCGGTTTGACTTCAATGTTTGTAAATCCAGTTTCCGAGAGATATTGTCGCAACGCTTCCGGCTGTGGCTGTTCCCGCTGGTCGGTGTAGTGCACGTATTCCCCAAAAGGCTGAACTGAATGTGCGTACGGGTAATCGCGAAGCATTTTCAGTAGCCGGTACCGATTGTCGGCCTTTACAGCCAAAAGCGGCTTCTCGAAGGCTGCCACAACCCTTTCGGTCGTATCAATTTTCAGGATATGGCCTTCATCTATCAGGGCCACACGATCGCACTGCTCGGCTTCATCCATATACGGGGTAGAGGCAATGATTGTGATATTCTGCGACTTAAGGTGCTGAAGCATCTCCCAAAACTCCTGCCGAGATACCGCATCTACGCCGGTGGTGGGCTCATCCAGGATTAGCAACTCCGGTTTGTGGATCAGGGCACAACTCAGCGCCAGCTTCTGCTTCATCCCACCGGAAAGGGCACCGGCCAGGCGCGACTCAAACTTCTCGAGCTGACTGTAAATGGGTGCCACGAGGTCATAATTTTCTTCCAGCGTAGTACCGAAGACCGAGGCAAAGAAATCCATATTTTCCCGTACGCTCAGGTCCTGGTACAGCGAAAATCGGCCGGGCATGTAGCCGAGAAGCGGGCGGATTTGGCGGTAATCGTCCACCACATCATATCCCAAAACACTAGCTTTTCCCGAATCCGGTTTCAGCAGCGTTGTCAATATCCGGAAGAGCGACGTCTTCCCCGCGCCGTCCGGACCAATGAATCCGAACAGTTCACCTTCCCGGATCTCGACCGAAATCTCGTCCAGTGCGGTGACCTTACCGTAGGTCTTCGTCAAATTTTGAATACTTACAATGCTCATAGTATTACCTTGTTAATGGCCTCAGATTCAAACAGATATGTTATTATCAGTAACAATCTGTGTAGATCAGTGGCTAAAAATTCACTTCACCCGGCATCCCTATTTTCAGAATGCCATTTGAGTTGGGGACCCGAACCTTCACTGCGTATACCTGTGTCACGCGCTCTTCCTTGGTTTGAATCTGCTCCGGGGTAAATTCTGCCTCCGAAGCGATCCAGCTGACCCGGCCCGCCATCGACTGGTTTTCTTCGGCATTTTTGTCCACCAGTACTTCTACCTGCTGCCCGAGTTTTATACTTGGCAATTGCGCGCCGTCCACATAAACGCGAAGGATCAACGTATCGAGGTTGGCAATCCGGTAGAGCGGCTGACCTCGCTGCACCAGCTCATACGGTTCTACAAACGTTGTCAGAATAGTGCCGTTCACCGCATTTATGATCAAGGCATCTTCAATCTGATCATTGATTTGATCTTTGCGCGCCTGCGTGGCGTTGATTTCCGCCCTTACCGACTGCTTCTGTGTCTGAAGTGCATCAATCCGCTTCTGGATGGTACGAACCCGGCCCTGGGCATCATCCAGTTTTTGCTGGGTGGTGGCACCATCTTTTTGCAGCGCCTGCAGCCGATTCAGGTTCGTTTCTGCCAGCGATAACTCTGCTTGCTGTACTTCCACCTCAGCATTAATATTTGTGATACGCGCACGAATCGATTCCAGTTGCGCCTCCAGCTCTTTCTTCTGCAGCGACAATCGTGTGGAATCCACATATCCCACCTGCTGGTCAGCCCGGATATTATCACCCTCCGTAGCGTTAAACTGCAACAGCTTACCACTCATCTCTGACGAAATTGTCGTTTCTGTCGCCTCAAACTGGCCGTAGGCATCCGAAGTCTCATTTGTAGCGCACCCCGATACAACAAGCATCAAAAGGGACAAGATGGTAAATAGGGAAGAGATTTGACTCCCGGTAGTATTGTTATCTGTTTCTTTCTGCACTTTCATGTTTCTGTGTTTTGAGTTATTGAGTTTCTTTGATGATTCTTTACCTACATTTGTGATGCTATGGCATATCTGCTTTCAGTTTGCTCTACATTAACCGGCATTGCATCATAGTCCGGAAGGCGGACATGCTGCCCAATCTTATAGCCTTTCAAAAGCCTGGAAATCAGTTGGAGAACCGCGGGGGAGTGGAGATAATCGGTATGGTTTTTAACCACCCCGCTGCAGTCGATGACATTGATCTTACCATGCCTTTTGAGCAGATCCTGCTGGTGAGAGGGGCCGGCATAGCCAAGAGCCTTCTTCCACTCAACCAGGCGAAAACCATATTTAAGGATACGGTCGTTCCGGTTGTGAAATGCATAGAAATGCCGAACTTTTTCCAGCAGATGGGGTATATTTTGGTCTTCTAACATTATATCCTTGGGGATGGCAGCCCCGAGGGAGAACAGGTTCCGAATCCTGATATCGGCTTCCACACGCAGTGCTTTGTACCCCACCAGCGCCGCCATACTGTGTCCCATAATATCGATAGTACAACCGGCCTTGGTCAGCCATCTTAACCAGGTACGAAACCGGTTGCCCGCCTCACCCGTATTTCTCTTGGCATGGAAATAGTCAAATTCTGTAAAACCGGACGGCCAGGTGTATCCAACAATATGATCGTACTGGTTGCTAAAGGCTCGTTGAATCCGCGCACGAGCCAACAGGAACTCCCGCACGGCGTACAGCAATGGGTTATTAAAACCATGTACCAAGACCAATACTTTCTCGGAAGACAGCTGTGACAGGAACCAGTCTCTTGTAATCGGCCGTCCCTGGCCAAGCCCTCCGAGCTGCACGATACAGTCTTTTTCCGCAAATATTCTGCCATCATTCATGTCTTTCCTGGAGCTTATCAGGTACATAGCGTATAGGTTTATATTTTGATTTTTGGTAGAGCTTGATGAGAATTTCCCATCTCATCAAGCTGGCTTTATTGGGTGATTGTCGAGATGTAGGATGGGAATATGTTGCATATCCCACCGATGTCATCTGGATCAACCAATCGTTACTCAATAGGTACTCCGAGCGTCGTGGCGTACTCAATCTGAGCCTCGGCCAGCTGCACCCGGTTGATAAAGAGTGACAGCCGGGCCCGGTTTGCCTGGGTCAACTCCGTCACATATTCTGTAGCTGTAACCACACCGTTTTCAAGCTGACTCGCACTTTCCTTTACAATCTGCTCGCGCAGGGTAATGATTTCGCGATCCCGTTCTATGTTTTCCCGGATCGAGGCGATACGCTGTTCGATGCGGTCAAGCGAAGCCTGCAACTGCCGGGTAAATGCTTTTCTATTTTGATCCACTTTCTGTTGCTGCACTTTCAGTGCCTGTATTTCAGTATCGGAATTCCACAGATCGGTGAGATTCCAGCGCAGCTGTAGACCAACGATGTAATACTCGTGGAAATCGTCATTCAGGAAATTGAGCCCCGGCCGACCAAATGCCCCCGTACCAAAGGCTGAAATACTGGGTAGTTTTTTCGTATATGCAAGATCCATCTGTTTCTCGAGAGTCTTTTCGGTGCTTTGGAAGAGTTCATATTCCGGGCGCCGAGGCTGCATCGATTGGTAGTTCACCCGGGGGGATGGCAAGCTCAGGTTCATGTCCGGCGATATCTCCTCCCCGATCAGCTCACTCAGCACTTGGTAACCGGCATCAACATTTGAGGCTATCGTGGCTGAATCCTGGTGCGCTTTTATAAGCTCTGCCTGCAGAATATGTTGCTGGCTCGGCAGGAGAACGCCATTTTCGACCTGTGAACGAACCGTTTTGATTCGCTCTTCAAGATCTTCAATCAACAGCGCGTTTACTTTTTGCTGCTGTTGCGACAACAGGATACCGAAATACACTTGATCTACCTGCTTGCGCACTTGGTGGAGTTCAATTTCTGAAGAGTGGATCTGCTGCTCTCCTTTGGCCCGCTCCAGCTCTTTCCTTATACCCACGGCCCCGCCATTGAAAATGTTCTGAGTAACTTTAAATGAGGCCTCATACTGGTCTTTACTTACGGCCGGGGGACCCCCGCCGCCGGGAATCGAAAAATCGGTAACCTCCGATTGGTAGCTGGCTTTGCCTCCAAGCTCTACATTTGGATAATAACCGGTATCGGCAATTTTGAGGTTGAGCTCGGTGATCTTCTGCTGAAGCTCAATGTTCTCAGCGGTCGGGTAGTTCTGGTTGGCCTGGGTATAGCAATACTGCAGGCTGAGTGAGTCAGCCGGTGCATTCGCCTGAACTGCCGAGGCAAAAAGTAGGATTAGCGTGAGTAGCTTCATTGTTTTTTATAGTTGATTGCGTTCAAAATGAAGTCGAGTAAAAAATCTTTTCTTTTTTCCAGGAATTCACGGTAGCCCGCTTCATCCAGCTCAAAAATCCCTTTTACCATCGTCTCTGCCAGAAAAGGGAAGAGGATCAGTCCAACAATGCTGGCCATAAGCTGTTTCGGTTCAATCGGGTCCATATTACCGCGGTCAACTTCCTCCTGAATCTGTTTCAAAAATTTCTTGGGAGGATGGATACCTCGTTCCCGGATAAAATTTCGCAGCCGCTCCGGGTTTTGATTCATCTCATGGATGATGAACTGGGAAATCCGGGGATTTTTACTCAAGAAAGAGTAGTAGGCCGCAATCAGGCGATCCACCTTTTCATCGAAGGGAATGTCAGAATCCAGGACATTAAAAATGATGGGGAAAAAGCGGCTCATCTCCCGCTGGTAGACCATTGTAAAAAGCTTGTCCTTGCTCCGGTAATAGTAATGCAACATCGACTTGTTGATATCCGCCTCATCTGCAATCTCCTGCATTCGGGCACCATCATATCCCTTGCGGTGAAAAACTCGACATGCCGCCTCAAATATCAGTTCCTCTGTATCTTTTTCTTGTGCAGTCATTCGTGATCAATTCTAAGTTTAAATACTAACTATATGATTCAACTATATGGTTGAACCAATTCGAATTTTTTTGGAGCTGAATTCAGGCTGGTTCGAATTTCTTCCGTTTGGAAATCCTCCAGTTTAGTTTCCTTTACCTCAACTCCACCAGCAAACTAAATGATCCAAATAAATAATTCAACCATTTAGTTGAATTATTTGGTTTACATCTTCTATGGAAAAGAAAGTCAAGTATATATTTTCCCCTGTGAAAAAAATCTTGGTGAAAAATCCGGGTTTGGTACGGTATTGGTTGCAGTAATACTGCAACCAGGCTTCCTCAAAAATTCAATATTCTTCTCCTGTGGCGGGAGTGTTCCCGTTGGCAGTCCTCCCGAAAGGAGGAGATTTTCTACTCTCTCCACATTTACCGAAATTTATCGTCGAGTATAATTTGGTCCCTTAAATTAGGAATCCGCTGAGAAGCTCAATTTTACACCTGTTTCTCCGGTTAACAAGCATTGGACAAGAAAGATCCTGACAGGTAACATTACTGCGATACTACCAGTTATCTACAGCTGCAAATGGTTAGCTGATAGATTAAAACACGTTTAAAATAACTTAACGTCACAATCTATGAAGGAAAGCGATATTTTAGAGGGCTTTATAAAACCGAAAAACTGGGTAATCAATGTCAACTTTGACTGCCCCTCAGAAAAGGAAAGAGCTCTTCAAAAACCATTTACACGATTAAATTCATCCTATTCTAATTCAGAATCCGGCAGGGCAAATACATGAAGGGTTCTCCCAATCGGTTGTGAAATCGGGGCACGGAATCTTCCGCCTCCTCCACCGGCGACAATAGCAACGTATTGTTTTCCATCTATCTCATAAACAGAAGGTGCTGAGAAGCCGGGCGAATCCATCTTGAATTCCCACAAAAGTTCCCCATTGCTCTTATCAAATGCGCGGAATCTGTTATCTTCGGTAGCTGCTATAAAAATAAGTCCACCAGCGGTCGTAACCGGGCCACCAAAGTTTTCCGCACCCGTCTTTTTATCAATACCCAAACTATCGGTTAAAACAGGATATTGTCCCAACGGTACTTTCCATTTTATCTCTCCTCTTTCTATATCTACTGCAACGAGTTCTCCCCAGGGCGGTTTAGTTCCTGGTAATCCTATATGATCTGTAAAATAGTCCAATTCAGGGATATATTGTGGAGTCGAAGTTGACCATTTCAACCCATCCCTTTCTCCACTCCAGGTAAAACCATGATCTCCCTCAAATGATAGCGTAGTATCCGCATCGGCACTGCTGGTTTCTTCGACTTCACTTTCCAGATAGGTTATAAGATGATCCATGTCTTCATCAGAAATACTTGGAAAAGCCGGCATATTACCTCGTCCCTCTGATATCACTGTTCGTATCGAATCAGAACCTATTTCCATATTCACAAGACCAGGTACTCCCGGGCTACCTTGTCTCTGGGCCCCATGACAGGCAGTACATTGCGAAGTATACAGAACTTCCCCACGCCGAACATCAGACATTTCTCCATATTGGTCTGGCTTCATCGGAACAAGTGTTAATATGAAAGGTATATTATTGACATTTACATACGCCGTATTTGTTTCAGGATCATATGAAGGCCCTCCCCACTCGTTACCTCCATGTATGCCAGGCGTTGTAATTGTCCCCTCAATACTAGGGGGCGTATAAACAGGACCCGTTTTGAGTTTTTTAAATTTTTCCAATGCAGCTTCATGAGATTCCGGAGTTATTTCCGTTAAATCAGACTCATATGTTGAAGTACGCACCAGGGGTTCCGGTTTCAGCGGCCATGGTTGTGTAGGATACGGTTCTTCACCGGGAACTGCTTCCGTTGGCACGGGTTTATCCACTACGGGAAATATTGGCTCTCCCGTATCTCTGTCTAACACCAGCATGGTTGGATGTTTTCCCGTCTGTACTACCACATCCCGGGACTCTCCATCATCACTATGTATGGTTGTCAGCATGGGAGGTGGAGGCAAGTCGTAGTCCCAAATATCATGATGAATTGCCTGGTAATGCCATTGCCGCTCACCAGTTGTAGCGTCCAAGGCTAAAATTGTATCAGAAAATAAATTTTTCCCTTTTCGTGATGTTCCACCACCATGTATACCACCAGTTGCAGAGCCCGTAGCTGCAAATACCCATCCTCGCTCTTCATCAACGGTTAATCCTGCCCAGGGATTAGCTCCACCGTAAATTATATTATCCTCCCATTCCCAGGTATCGTAGCCAAACTGACCTTCCTGGGGTACTGTGTGAAAAGTCCATTTATATTCTCCGGTAATTGTATCGAAGGCACGAATATTTCCGGGTGGTACAGTATTGCCTTCATTTAGCCTTGTTCCGATAATTAGATAGTTTTTATATGTTACTCCTGGAGTCGTAACATGGATTTGATCTTCAAGATATTTGGAATCCCATACATGATTCTCTTTTAAATCGATAGAACCATCATCACCAAAAGACTCAATGATATTACCGGTTTTAGGGTCCACTGCCCATACCAAATCCCTTGTATATTGAAATATTCGTTCATTGTTCCCCTCTTCATCCTCCCAGTAGGTCACACCTCGTAGCAACTCTCCATTTACAATATCATCGTTGGGATAGTGGTCAGTTGGATTAAATATCCATTCCTCTTCTCCTGTAGTTGCATCGAGCGCAATTAAATTCAACCTGGGATCGGAAATATACATAATCCCGTCTATAACAATAGGATTTGATTGCATGCCAGGGCCGGTTAATTCTCTCGTGTTGTATTCCCATGCCGGCTCCAATAAATGAACATTTTCTGTATTAATTTGATCAAGAGTTGAATATTGATTCCCTTTCTTGTCACCGCGATAAATAGCCCAGTCAGTAAAGTTGTTGTATTTACTTTGCCAGGTACGCTCTTCGATTGCAGAATCCGGAGTGTCTGATTGACAGCCGTAAAACAGAACAAAGATGAGTAGCAACGGAAATATAAGTTTTATCGATTTCATCGACTTTATATTAGACTGCCATGTTCAAGTAATTAATGCAACACAGCGATGTTTTCGGGTTTGTTGAATGGGATTAATGTAATCAAATTTTCAAACTGGTCGAAAGTTCAGGTATTGCTTGACGGTGTTGATGCGCTGGCGGGAAATGTTTCGAAGGTCTGTACCTTTCGGGAAGAACAGTCGAAGTACCCAGATATGTTTTCTACGGTTCCTTTATCCTGAGAGGTACAGGAACGGATAACGTAGGTATCGGCCTGCAGGGGGTCGGCAATTTCTGGTGGCGTGGAAAGGCTTTGTCATTGTCGAAGGTTAGAGCTTTCATGAATGAGGACGAAATCCGGCCCAGCCACTGGGTATTGGCCCGGCAATAGCCTTTGCCCTGAGGGTCCTTATTGGCTATATCGTGGTTAAGCTCGCGACTGATGGTAGGCAGTAGGCACGGAGGACCGGGCAACTTGCTTTGTTTATCACCTGTATCGATCAGGGATTTGATTTTGACGGGCGATTCCCTTGGCTGAGTTGGTGTTTTGCCTGCATAACGACTAACGAATATTACACGCTTGGCGGAAGACCCCAGGAGGAGCCCCTGGGATCTTTTTTTCGTGTTGCACTTACTACTTGAAATAAGGACTGCTTAACATTTTCTAAACTTTTATGTGTTATTCTATCCAAGTATTCCGAACGAAGCCTATTGTTACCATGAGCTCCTATGTACCAGAAAAAGTAAACTCCGGCAGGTGTTTGATTTCGCCCCCGTTCATCGCCGACTCATGCGCCAGCAGGCCCACGCAGGTCCAGTTGGCCGACTGCCGCGCGTT